>JAKEEX010000262.1 GCA_022616315.1 Myxococcaceae bacterium | reverse complement strand
CCCGTCAACGCGGTGGTGGACGCGGTGCTGCTGGGCACACAGGTGGACGGCGTGCTCCTGGTGCTGAGGGCGCAGAAGACGCAGCGCACGCTCGCACTGCACGGCCTGCGCGCCCTGCGCGACGTCAACGCGAAGGTGCTGGGCACGGTCGTCAACGCCGTGGACATCTCGTACGCCGGCTATGGCGGGTACGCGCTCTCCTACGCCGCGCCGGCCGAGGGCGAGGTCGGTGTGCGGGAGCGCGCCGCCGGGGCATGAGCCGCGTGCCCGGGACTCCCGCGCTCCTCACGGTGATGCGCGGTGTGCTGCGCAGCACGGAGGAGGCGCGCGCCGCGCTCATGGTGTCGGACTGGGACGCGCTCGTGGAGGACTCCATCCGGCACGGCCTCGCCGCATTGGTCCTGGGCGAGCTCGAGCGGCGGGGCGCTTCGCCACCGCGTGCACACCGCGACCGGCTCGCACAGGCGGCGAGGCAGGGTGTGGTCCGCGCCCTGCGTGTGCGGGAGCTCCTGTGCCGGTGCCTCCGAGCGCTCGCGGAGGAGGGCATCATCCCGGTGTTGCTGAAGGGGTACGGGCTCGCCGTCCGCTTCTATCCGGATCCCCTGGCCCGTCCCTGCTCGGACGTGGATCTGCTCGTGTCGCCGGACGAGCTCCCGCGGGCGGAGCGTGCGCTGACGGGGTTGGGTCTCCGCCATGACGGGGACCCGGGCATCACGGACGTGTACTCGGAGCACCACCACGTGGCCTTCACGGGTCCCGGCGGCGCGGTGGACCTCCACTTCCGCGCGTTCCGCGGCTTCGGCGACGCGTCCCTCACGCACGCACAGGTGGCCCCCATGCTCCAGCTGGGCGAGGTGGAGGGGCTGGCGGCGCGGTTCCTCGTCCCCGAGGACGAGCTCGTCTACCTCTCGGCCCACGCCGCGGGCCACGTCTTCCTCCGTCTGGGCTGGCTCCTGGACATCGCGCTCCTGCTCCAGCGCCACCCCGCGCTCGATGTGGCCCGTGTGGAGGAGACCGCGACGCAGGCGAGGCTGAGGAGCGCGCTGCGGGTGGCCGACATCGCCCTCGGTGTGGCGCTCCACGTCCGGCTGCCGGTGATGCCCGCAGGGATGGCCCCCGGAGACGGTGTGCGGATGCGGCTCCTCGAGCGCCTCCTCACCGAGCAGCAGCTGGTGTCCGGGCGCGTGGCCGGGCACCGCGTCCTCTCGTTCTTGCTGCGGGCCCTGATGTCGGACCGGCCCCTGGCCGTGGGGCTCCATGTCGTCGAGGGAGCGCTTCGCGCGGGTCGGCGGGCGATTCATGGACGCGTGCTCGGCGCTCCCCGGGCTTGACTTCCCTGCACGGGCGCGTTTGCTCCGCGACTGTCATGGCGCCTCCGAGTCTCGTCGACACGTTCCGCGTGCTGTCCTCGCTCGCCCCCGAGCGCGTCTCCCTCGCGGGAGCGCCGTGGGAGGAGTACGTGGACTGGGCCATCGCGCAGGGGCTCGCGCCGCTCGCGTCCTACAACCTGGAGTACCGGCTCACCGGTGGCGGCGCGCCACAGTGGGCGCGGGACCGCCTGCTGTCCGTCTACCAGGGCTCGCTCAACGACAACGTGATGAAGCTCGTCCACTTCAAGCGGACGGTGGACGACCTCGAGGGACGCAAGCTACTCCTCATCGGAGGGGCAGCCTTCGCGGAGGCCCTCTATCCTCACGTGGCCTTCCGGCCCGTTCTCGAGCTCCAGCTGCTGATGCGACGGATGGACGTGGAGCCGTTCGCCGGGTTCCTCGCGCAGGCCGGCTTCAAGCCGGAGGCGGGCGAAGAGGACTGGGGCGCACAGAAGGTGCTCAACGATGGCCGCACTCCCATCCTGCTCTACGCGGATGTCCTCGGACCGCAGGCCGCCGAGGAGACGCGGGGCATCTTCGAGCGTGCCAGGCCGATGCCCGTCTATGGCCCCTCCATGTTCCGACCGGACCTCGAGGACGCCATCCTCCTCGTCGTGCTCGAGCAGGCGCGGCAGGGCTACGACGTGCCGTACCTCAGCTTCGTGGACCTGCGAGAGCTGATGCTCGGCGCACCGACCATGGGGGGCGCCTACTCCCGCGCCGTCGACACCCAGGTCCTCCGGGACCGTGCGCGCGCCTGGCGACTCGAGCGGGCGCTGTTCGCGTCCCTCAGCATCGTCGAGCGCCTCTTCCCGGAGACATCCACCGTCGTCCGGCCCGCGCTGCCCGAGCTGCGGGGAGCGACGCGGCAGCTGCTCGAGCGGCTCGTCGTGACGCCCCTGTCACAGCTGGGTCGGATGAAGCGGCTGCGGGGT
>JAKEEX010000261.1 GCA_022616315.1 Myxococcaceae bacterium | reverse complement strand
GGAGGGGAACAGACCGGGTGCTCGTTCCAGATGGAACCGGGCGCTTATAGGCACCCGGGGACAGAGCGTCAACCGCGGGACGTCCCACTTTCCTCCCGTCCCCGCGTCGCTGGACAGAAGAGGAAGAGACGCTGGCCATCGTACAGGCCGGTCTGTCCGTGGGCGAGCGCGGCGGTGGCCCGCTCGCCTGGATACAGGAGGAGCCACTGGTGGGCGCCCCGGCGCTCGCTGGCCATGGCGCCCTTCAGGTCGGGGTACAGCGCGAAGATCGTCTCCAGCACGTCCCCGAGGGACGCCGAGCCTGGCACGCCGAGCAGCACCTCGCCGCGTCCCCCGAAGAGCGGGCGCAGCGGCGCGGGCACCACCACCGTCACGCTGAGCGAGTGCGCGCTGGCCGTGGCCACGCTTTTCGACCTCCCAACCGGTTCGGGCTCAGGCGAGCACCCGGAGGTAGTGTAGCCGGCGGCCGTCGCGGCACTCGGCCACCGCGAGCAGCGCACCCTCGGGCCCCACCACGCGCACCCGCCCGCTCACACCCTGCACCTCGAGCGGCACACCGTGGCGCACGCGCACCGCGTCCTCGCGTCCCACCGTCCAGGCGGGCATGTCCAGGAGCGCCTCGCTGGCCGGAACGAGGCGCGCGGCGACCGCGGCGAGCCCCTCGGGCCCCTCCTTCGCGCGTGCCTCCACCTCGGCCAGCGGAATCGCCTGGGCGAGCCGGAAGGGACCACTCGCGGTGCGGCGGAGCGCCTCGAGGTGGGCCCCGCATCCGAGCGCACGGCCCAGCTCCTGCGCGAGGGTGCGCACGAAGAAGCCCTTGGAACAGCGCAGCGAGAGCGTGAGCCCGGTGGTGGAGAAGTCGCGCAGCTCGAGCGCATGCACGGTCACCTGCCGTGCCGCCCGCTCCACCTCCTCGCCAGCGCGGGCAAGCTCGTAGAGGCGCTTTCCGCCCACCCTCACGGCCGAGTACATGGGCGGCGTCTGCGGGTAGGTGCCCCGGAAGCGCGCGAGCGCCTCCTCCAGCAGCTCCGCACCGAGCGCGGGCACGGGAGCCTCGGCCACCACGCGGCCCTCCGCATCCAGCGTGTCCGTCTCCCGGCCCAGGCGCACCACGGCGTCGTAGGCCTTGTCGCCCTCGGTGATGTAGCCCGCGACCCGCGTGGCATCCCCCAGGCACAGGGGAAGCACGCCCGTCGCCGCCGGGTCCAGCGTCCCGGTGTGCCCGGCCTTCTTCACGCCGAGGAGGGAGCGAACGCGGCGCACCACGTCGAACGACGTGGGCCCGGCCGGCTTGTCGATGACGAGGATGCCGTGCATGCGTGGGCTCGCACCCTGAGGCCGGGGACTTCCGGCCCCCGAGCGCTACCAGCCCTCCTTCGCCTTCACGTCGCGCAGGAGCCGGTCGATGCGGTCTCCCCGGGCCACGGACTCGTCGTAGACGAAGAACACCTCGGGGGAGACGCGCAGCTGCACCGCCCGCGTCACCTCGCGGCGCACGAAGCCCTTCGCCGCGTCCAGGCCCGCCTGGGTCCGCGCGAGCTCCTCCTCCGTCCCCATCATGGAATAGAAGATCTTCGCCACGCGCAGGTCGGGCGACACCTTCACCCCGGTGATGGTGATGTAGCCGATGCGCGGATCCCTGAGCATGCCGCGGGAGAGCAGGTCTCCGACGGCGTGCTGGATCTCGTGCCCCACCCGCTCGGTCCGAACTTGCGTGCTCATGGCTTCTCCCACTCCCGCGGGTTGCGCAGCGCCCGCGCGCGCGCCCTCGCCTCGTCCAGCGTCAGCTCCTTCGGCCCCTCGCGGCTCGCCGCACGCTCGCTCTTCGGCCGCGCGCCGTGCCGCTCCTCCCACGTCCCCATGCCCTCTGCCTCGGCCATGCTGCGCTCCCCCTGCGCGAGGAGCGTGGCCAGGTCGAACGCCTCGTCCACCGTCACCCCGGCCCCCGCCCGAGCGGCCTCCGCGGCGGCGAGCGTGGGGACCTCGGCGGTGGAGTAGAGCCGGTCCCCGAGCGCGAGCAGCTCCATCTCCCGGCTCATGAGCGGCGCCACGTACATCTCCTCCACGGCGTGGATGATCTTCTCCATCTGCTCGTTGACGTGACGGCGGTCGTTGCCCACCACCGCCAGGCCGAGCGTGGCCTTCTGCCAGAGGTCGTTGTCCCCCACCTCGGCCACGGCGACGTTGAAGCGGGCCTTGAGCCGGTCGGTCACACGGCGGACCACCTGGCGCTTGGCCTTGAGTGAGCCGCTCTCGGGAATCTGCAGCACGAGGCGGGCGACGGCGACGAACATGGCGCTGTCCTCAATCTGGAATATGGCACGACCGACGCGCGGAGCACGGGCGGCCTGACGGCGAAGCGGCGCGCCCGCCCCGAGGGCCCTGGAGGGGCTCCGGAGGCGGGCGCGGGAATCGACACGGGTCTACGGCCAGAGTCAGCTGAGGCTCGGCCGGGTCTCCTCGATCTCGTAGGCCTCGATGATGTCGCCCTCCTTCAGGTCCGAGTAGCCATCGATGCCGATGCCGCACTCGTACCCCTGGGCGACCTCCTTGACGTCATCCTTGAAGCGCCGGAGCGAGGCCACGCGGCCGCTGTAGATCTGCTTGTTCTCGCGCCACAGGCGGATGAGGGCGGTGCGCTTGATGGTGCCCTCCACCACCGACGAACCGGCGATGGTGCCGAGCTTGGGAACGTTGACCAGCATCCGGACCTCCGCGCGGCCCAGCTTCTTCTCCGTGCGGATGGGCTCGAGCAGGTCCTCCATGTCGCTGCGCACGCCGTCGATGAGCTCGTAGATGATGCTGTAGGTCTCGATCTTCACGCCCTCGGCCTTGGCCGCGGCCTCGGAGCCCGACTCCGGCCGGACGTTGAAGCCGATCACCATGCCCCTGGACGCGGCCGCCCGCATCACGTCACCCTCGGTGACCATGCCCACGGCCTTGTCGATGATCTCCACCTTGACCTTCGGAGTGGAGAGCTTGCCGAGGGCCTGGGCCACCGCCTCCACCGAGCCCTGCACGTCCGCCTTGACCACCACGCGCAGCTCCTTGGTGCGCGACACGGGGGCCTTCACCTTGGCGAGCAGCTGGTCGAGCGACTCGCGGCTGGTCTTGCCGAGCTCGACCTGGCGCTCCTTGATCCCGCGGTGCTCGGCGATCTGCTTGGCCGCCTTCTCGTCCTCCACCACGTTGATGGTGTCGCCCGCGGTCGGCACGCCGGACAGGCCCACCACCTCGGCGGAGTAGCCGGGCAGGACCTCCTTCACCGACTCGCCACGGCTGGTCATCATGGCGCGGACGCGGCCGTAGTGGGTGCCAGTGACGACGGCGTCGCCCACCTTGAGCGTGCCCTCCTGCACCAGCACCGTGGCCACGGGGCCGCGGCCCTTCTCCAGCTTGGCCTCCACGATGGCGCCCATCGCCGGCTTGCTGGGGTTGACCTGCAGCTCGAGCACCTCGGCCTGCACCGCCACGTTCTCCAGCAGCAGGTCCAGGCCCTGCTTGGTCCGCGCGGACACCGGCACCATGATGGTGTCGCCGCCCCACTCCTCGGCCACCAGCTCGTGGGTGGACAGCTCCTTCTTCACCCGGTCCGGGTTGGCACCCGCCAGGTCCATCTTGTTGATGGCCACGACGATGGGGACCTCGGCCGCCTTGGCGTGCTTGATGGCCTCCACCGTCTGGGGCATCACGCCGTCGTCCGCCGCCACCACTAGGATGACCACGTCCGTGATGTTGGCGCCGCGCGCGCGCATCGAGGTGAACGCCTCGTGGCCCGGCGTGTCGAGGAAGGTGATGTCCCCGCGCGACGTCGTCACCGAGTAGGCACCGATGTGCTGGGTGATGCCGCCGGCCTCGCCCGCCGCCACGTTGGCCGCGCGGAGGGCGTCCAGGAGCGACGTCTTGCCGTGGTCCACGTGGCCCATCACCGTCACCACCGGGGGTCGTGCGCGCATGTCCTCGGCGCGGTCCGCCACCTCGGGCAGGAAGTCCTCCACCTCGAAGCCCACCTTCTCCACCTTCCAGCCGTAATCGCTGGCGACGAGCTCGGCGGTGTCCTTGTCCACCAGCTGGTTGGCGGTGGCCATCTTGCCCAGGCCCATCAGCTTCTTGATGAGCTCGTTGGTCTTCACGCCCATGCGCTGGCCGAGGTCGCTGACGGAGATGCCCTCCACCAGCTTGATGACCTTCTTCTCCTCGGCCATCTCGGTGATCTGCGTCTTCGCGCCCTTCTTGGTGGGCTTGCGCTTCTTTCCCCGGATGGGGATGGTGACGCGGCCCCAGACGAGGTCCGTCAGCTCCTGCTTGCTGACGGCGCCCTCCTTCTCCGTTGGCTTGCGGACACCGCGCTGACCTTCCCGGCGCTTGGTGACGTCCACCAGCTCGCGGCCGCGGCCGAGGGAGTCCGGGACGACCTTGAACTCACGCACCGCACCGATGGCCTTGCGGCCCGGCGCCAGCGGAATCTGCTTGTGCGCCGTGGACGACGGCGTCACGCGCCGCACCTGGATGAGGGGGCGGCTGATGACCACCGCCTGGGTGGCGGTGGGACGGAGCGTCCGGGGGTCCACCGCGGGAGCGCCCGGTGCACCCGGGGCCCCGGTGGCCTGCATGCCAGGACCCGTGGGGCGCACGCCGCCCGGAGGCACGCCTGGGCGCATCACGCCTCCAGGAGGCACGCGCGCACCCGGACCTCCGACAGGAGGCTGACCCGGCCGTCCACCGGGCCGCGACGGTCCGCCCATGGGTGCGCCCGGACCGCCCGGACGCGCACCCGGAGCACCCGGACGCTGCTGGGGCCTCCCGTAGGCGGGGGGCGGCCGCGAGATGACCGTGGCCTGCACCGTCGGACGCCGCAGCGGCGGCTGCGCAGCGGGCTGTGCCGGTGCGGCTGCCGCGGGGGCCACGGGCTCGGGGGGGGCCTTCTGGGACTCGGGTGCCGCGGGTGCGGCAGGCGGGGGCTGCACGGCCAAGGGCATGGACTCCGGAGCTGCAGGCATCTCGACTGCGGGGGTGGGAACAGCGACTTCGGGTGCGACCGCGTGTGAAGGCTCGGCAACCTGCTCCGCCTCCGGCAGGGCCGCTGCTTCGGCCTCCTCGGGCGTGGGCACGTACGGTGCCTCCGCCACGGGCGGGAGCTCGGCGGGCATCGCGGGCTCCTCGTGGACGGCCCCTTCGCCCTCGTAGGCACTGACCGCCGTGGGCGCTCCCACCTTGCGGCGCACGACGAAGCCCTTGGCGGCCACGGGAGGAGCCGGCGCCTTCGGCTTGCGCTTGTCCAGGATGCGCTGGACAGCGGCCGTGGCCTGGTCGTCCTCGAGCGAGGACGAGTGGCTCTTGACGTCGTAGCCGAGCTCGAGGAGCTCGGTCACGACCTCCTTGTTGTCGAGCTCAATGCCGTGCTGCTTGAGCTCCTTGGCGATTTCGTGGACGCGCTTCTTCGACATACCGAGTCTTGTGCCTTCGTTCCGGCCGCCACCGCCCATTCAGGCCAGCGCGGCACCCTAGACCAAAAATGTGGCCGGGCGGGGAGTTTCCTGCCTCCCCCGCCCTCGACGCCTCACCGCCATCCGCCAACCTCCCCCCCCAGCGCGACCCACAGCCGTTCCGGGTCCACGCTGCGCGCCCTCCCCTTGAAGGCGCGACCGAATGCCTTCCGCTTCACCGCCGCCTTCAAGCAGCCAGGCCCACAAAGGTACGCGCCACGGGCCTGGATTGCTCGCCCACTCTCCGTGGTCGGCTGGCCGCTCGCGTCGAGCACCAGCCGGACCAGCTCCGCCTTGGGCCGGCGCCGTCCACATCCGAGGCACGTCCGGATGGGAACGTCCGGCTGCTCCACCTTCATTCCACGGGGGGAGCCCCCCGTCCGCCGCCTCATGCCTCGGTCTGGGCTCCAGCCTGGCCGGGCCCAGTCGTGCCACCCGCGCGCTCGGCATCGAGCTCGGCCCGCAGGCGTGCCTCCTCCAGGAGATAGGCCTCGGCGGCGCTCTTGAGCTGCCGTGCCTTCTTGATGCCCACGCCCGGGACCTCCCCGAGCCGCATGAGGTCCTTCTCGTTGGCCACGTCCTCCACCGTCTTGTAACCGGCCAGCTGCAGCCCCTCGATGACGCGCTCCCCGAGCCCGCGCACGCGCGCCATGCGCTCGGTCTGGCTGAGCTCGTCCGGGTGGCGACGGGCCTCGGCCAGGCGCGCCTGCTCCCGCTCGTGGTCCATGCGCGCGAGCTCCGCCTCGTCCAGGACCAACTGCTGGCGGGCGGCCTCCTGCATGGCGGGCACCTGCGCCACGTCCACCCCGGGAATCTGCACGAGCACCTCCGGCAGGGCCCCGGCCACGTCGGAGGCGCGGCGGAAGCCGTGGGCGTAGAGCGTCTCCACGAGCATCTCGTTGACGCCGGGGAGCACGCCCAGCGAGCGGCTCGCGAACTGGCGCATCTCCCGCACCCGGCTCTCGCTGTTGATGTCCAGCTTCCAGCCGGTGAGCTGGGCCGCGAGCCGCACGTTCTGGCCGCGCCGCCCGATGGCCAGGCTCAGCTGGTCATCCGGCACGATGAGCTCCATGGCGCGGTTGGCCTCGTCGATGATGACGCGGCTCACCTCCGCGGGGGCCAGCGCCGAGCAGACGAAGCGCGCCGAGTCCTCGTCGAAGGGGACGATGTCGATCTTCTCGCCCCGGAGCTCCTGCACCACCGCCTGCACGCGGCTGCCCTTCATGCCCACGCAGGCGCCCACCGGGTCCACGTCCGAGTCGCGGCTGGAGACGGCGATCTTCGCCCTCCCGCCCGGCTCACGCGCCGCGGCCTCGATGACCACGATGCCCTCGGCGATCTCCGGCACCTCCATCTCGAACAGCTTGGTGAGCAGGTTCACCGAGGCGCGGCTCAGGACGATCTGCGGCCCCTTGCTCTCGCGCAGCACGTCCAGCACGTAGGCCTGCACCCGGTCCCCGGCACGGTACGTCTCCCGCGGCACCTGCTCGCGCACCGGGAGCACGGACTCCGCGCGCCCCAGGTCCACGACGATGTTCCCGCGCTCGAACCTCCGCGCGATGCCGGTGACGATCTCGCCCTTGCGGTCCTTGTACTCGTTGAAGACGTTCTCGCGCTCCGCGTCCCGGGTGCGCTGGAGGATGACCTGCTTGGCGGTCTGCGCGGCGATGCGCCCGAAGCCGCGCCGGAACGTCTTGAGCTTCAGGATGTCCCCGTACTGGTCGTCCTGGGCCTTGGCCTCCGCGGCGTCCTCGTCCCGGTAGAAAATCTGGAAGACGAGCTCGTCCCCGACCTCCACCTCCATCCCGTTCTTGCGCGCCTCCTCGAGTGTCAGCTGGTTCACCGCCTGGATGGGGTCGGTGACCTGGTCCACCACGACGATGGCCTGGAAGAGCTCCACCACCCCCTTCTCGGGGTCGAACTTCGCCTCGAGGTTGCGGTCCTGGCCGAAGTGCTTCTTGGCCGCGGTGGTCATCGCGTCCTCGAGCGTGCTGACGAGCACGCTCCGGTCGATGCCCTTGTCCTTGGCGACCTGGTCGAGGATGAGGTTGAGGTTGAGACTCGGGGTTGCCTGCGTGGCCATGTGTGACGACTCCGTGGTGTGTCCGCGGCTCCAGGCGGGAGGGGCGCTCGAGATCCGGGGCGACCGCCCACCCGAAGCCTGTATGTGCGCTGCCGTGCTGCGAGATAGAGACTTCTAGAATTCGTACTCGAGGTTGGCCTTCGCCACGTCCTTGAGGGGAATCTCGAAGCGCCCAGCCCCCTCCACGTCCAGAACGACGGCCTCCTCGCCGGCCGCAACCAGTGATCCGGTGAAGTGCTTGCGGGGCGGCGTCCCGACCGGGCCGAAGGTGCGGACCTTCACCCGGTGCCCGAGGACGCGCTGGTAGTGGGCGGGCTTCTTGAGCGGGCGGTTGACGCCCGGGCTGGAGACCTCCAGCGAGTACTCGTGGGGGATGAAGTCCTCCACGTCGATCGCCGTCTCCACCGCCCGGCTGGCCGTCGAGCACTCCTCCAGCCCGACCGGGTTCTCCCGGCTGGAGCCTCCCTGCTTGTCGATGAAGAGACGCAGCACCCACCCTTGCGGCTCGCGCACGAACTCCACGTCGAGCAGCTCGAGGCCCTCGGCCGCCACCAGGGGCTCGGCCAGCGCTCGCGTCTTTTCCTCGACGGTCTGCTTGAAGGTGGGCTCGGCCATGAGGACTGCAGGACTCCAGAAACAAGAAAAGTGGGCACGGCAGCCCACTTTCAGTGCCAGCGGGGCGATTTGTCGGTCGGGCTCGTACCACACGGCCCCCTCCCCCGCTACCTCTTCCGGGGAGAGCCCTTCCGCCCGTGTCTGGCTATAACCACGCCATGCACCTCATCGCAGCCGCGCAGATGACCTCGGGGGCGGACAAGGCCAGGAACGTGGAAGCCGCCACCCGCCTCGTGCGGCGCGCCGCCTCCTCGGGCGCCCGCCTGGTGGGCCTGCCGGAGAACTTCTCCTGGATGGGACCCGACGCGGAGCGCACCGCCGCGGCCGAGCCCCTTCAGGGGCCCACCCTGAGCCGCATGGCCGAGCTCGCGCGCACCCTCCACGTCACCGTGCTGGCCGGCTCCATCCTCGAGACGGGCGCGCCCGAGGGTCGCCTCTTCAACACCTCCGTCGTCTTCGGGCCGGACGGGGAGCGGCTGGCGGTCTACCGCAAGATGCACCTCTTCGACGTCGAGGTGGGGGACGGGGCCACGTACCGCGAGTCCGCGGCGGTCGCGCCCGGGACCGAGGTGGTGGCGGCGGACACGGAGGTGGGGCGGCTGGGGCTCAGCGTCTGCTACGACCTGCGCTTCCCGGAGCTCTACCGCCAGCTGTCGGCCGGGGGCGCGACGCTGCTCGCGGTGCCCGCGGCCTTCACGCTGATGACGGGCAAGGACCACTGGGAGGTGCTGCTGCGCGCGAGGGCCATCGAGAACCAGGCCTACGTGCTGGCCCCCGCGCAGGTGGGGCGCCACTCGGAGAAGCGGCAGACCTGGGGTCACGCCATGGTGGTGGACCCGTGGGGCCTGGTGACGGCGCGGGCCTCGGAGGGAGAGGGGCTGGCGGTGGCGCCCGTGGACCCGGAGCTGCTCGCCCGGGTCCGGCGTGACCTGCCGTCCCTTCAGCATCGGCGGTTGTAGGGTAGACTCCTCAGGAGCGCTCCCCGCTGCCTCCCGTGTCGACCCGCCGGCTCTCCATGTCCCTCGTCCTCGCCCTCGCCGCCACCGCCGGCTGCAAGGACACGCCACCTTCCACGCCCGTCGCGGCCGAGCCCCGGCCCGCGCCGCCACCGCCGCGCGCCCACCTGCAGAAGCTGCGTGGCCAGGTGACGGTGAAGCGCGCCAACGGAGACGAGTGGGTGCGGGCCACGGAGAAGATGGCCCTCTTCGCGAGCGACAAGGTGGCCACCGCGGAAGGCGCGCGCGTGGAGCTCGTCTTCCGGACAGGAGGCACCGTGACGGTGGGTGAGAACGCGCTGGTGGGGCTCGCGGAGACGGGCGCGCTGGCGGGCCAGGCCCCCACGGACGTCACGGTCCTCCAGGGTCGCGTGGACGCGGTGCTTCAGCGGCCGGACCGGCAGACGCTCTCGGTGGACACGCCCGAGGCCACGGTGCGGGCCGGGCGGGAGGTGGTGTTCCAGTGAGCGCGCTCTCCTTGCTCGTCCTCGTCGTGCACCTGGGAGCCCCCCCTGTCGGAGCGCCACCGCCCACGATGGAGGTGGTGGTGGCCCGGGGCGAGTCGCTCGCGGAGGTTGCCGTCCGCACGCTGGGGGACGCGTCCGCGGCCTCCGAGCTGCGCGCCCTCAACCGCCTCCCGTCCGGTGAGGTGCGGGCCGGCACACGGCTGAAGCTGCCCGGCGCGGCGCGGGCGCGGGCGCAGAGTGCCCTCAACGCCGTGCGGGCGGCCATCACCCAGCGGGATGCGGGAAGCAGCGCGGAGGCGCACGTGCGGTTGAAGGGGGCAGAGCGCCTCTTCCTCTCCGCCCGCTACGACGAGGCCGCCAAGGCGGCGGATGCGGCCTGGGCCCTCGTGTCGGACGCGTCCGCGCCGGTGCACTTCAGCGTCTCGGTGGACTCCGACGCGGGCGTCACGGAGGTGGCGAGCCACGGCGGGATGCCGGTGCGGGTGGAGGGCCAAGGGACCACGCGCTCGGTCTCGCCGGGCCAGAAGATCCGCGTGGCGCGCGGCCGGGCACCGCCCCCCACGCCCCCGGAGCCTCTCCCGGCGCCCCATCCACTCACTCCCGTGCGCGCCGCCCTGCTCCGGCGGCCTCCGGCGCAAGGCGGCGGACTCGAGCCCGTCCTGGTGAAGTGGGTCGCGGTGCCGGGCGCGGACGGCTACGCGGTGGAGGTGACCTCGGAGCGCGGCGGCACGTGGACCGTCGATGCGGCCAGCGCGCAGACGGCCCTTCCTCCGCTCCCGGCCGGCCGCTACCGCTGGCGCGTGTGGGCGCTGAAGGGCCAGGAGCGGGGCAAGCCCGGCCCCACCCGCACCTTCACCCTGGAGGAGGAGCCCCTCGAGCTCGACGTGAACGGCGCCACCTGGCAGTAGCCGCGCGGCGAGACGGGGAGAAGCGCACCATGCGGCTCTTCAAGCACATCCTCCTGCTGACCCTCGTGGCGAGCATCGTTCCCACCGTGATGGTGGGGTGGCTCTCCATCTCCGACACGCGCGAGCTGCTCGTGCGGGACGCGCAGGAGCTGAGCCAGGAGCGCGTCAAGCAGCTGCGCCTGCGAACGGAGGCCGCGCTGGATGGGCCGCTCAAGGCCGTGCACACCCTCGCGCAGGCGCCGGGCTTCCTGACGCAGCCCACGGACGTGCAGCGCGCACGGATGGGGGCCGCGCTCACCCAGCACCAGGCGCTCACCATCCTCACCGTCTTCGACGCGTCGGGTGCGCGGGTGCCGGGGCTCCAGGGCTTCGCGGTGCACGACGTGCGCCCCACCGAGGTGGTGGCCCACGAGCAGCGCGCCCGCGCGCTCCTGCCGGAGCTCCGCGGCCTTCGCGTCTCCCCCGTCGCGCCCACCGCGCCGGACCAGGCTCGCACGGTGACGCTCGTCGTTCCCTTCGAGGCGCCGGACGGAGGCGCCATCGCCGCCGAGCTGTCGCTCGCGGAGCTGTCGGCGGTGCTCGCGCGAGTGCGCATCGGCTCGAGCGGGACGGCCTACCTCGTGGATGCGCTGGGCCACCGCGTGGCAGCGGGGCCCGGCATGCCTCCCGGAGCCGACGGGACTGTTCGGGCGCGTCGCCTGGCACCACGCGATGAACGCGATCCCCGCGACGGC
>JAKEEX010000260.1 GCA_022616315.1 Myxococcaceae bacterium | reverse complement strand
TCACGAGTACACCGATTCTTCTCCGGCGCCATGAGAGCCTCCTCCAGGTGGATGGCCCGGCGTCTGTGCGGAGGCCTCCTTCCCCGCTCGGGCGCTGAGGCGCTGTGTCTTGCGTCGCTCCCCCGCCGGTTTCACCTTCCGGACATGGCTCTATTCGCACACCCAACTCGCAAGACGACCGTCCCCGCCGTCGAGGGTCGCGTCAAGGCCACTGTCTGGGGCCTCCCCTTCCTCCTGGGCCTGCTTCTCTTCGCCGGCGGCATCTTCTGCTTCATCGCCGCCGGGGTGACGGGCCTGGCCTCCATCCTCCTTTTCGGAGGACTGCTCCTCGCAGGCGGAGTGCTGGAGATCATCCGCGCCTTCAAGGAGCGAGGGACCCGTCAGTTCCTCCCCCACCTCCTCGCGGGTCTGCTCACGCTGGTGGTGGGTGGGCTCTTCCTGGCGCGTCCGCTGGTGGGTCTGGCCGCGGTGACGCTCTTGCTGGCCGGCTACTTCTTCGCGAGCGGCCTCTTCCGCACGATTACCTCGGTGCTGGACCGATACGAGGGTTGGGGCTGGGACCTCTTCTCGGGCGTGGTGTCCTTGCTGCTCGGCGTGGTGGTGTTCTCGCAGTGGCCCATCTCCTCGCTGTGGGTGGTGGGGGTGCTGATTGCGGTGGAGCTGGTGATGCGCGGCGCCGCGACGATGGCCGGCGCCCTGGCCCTGCGCCGCGTGCTGCGCACGGTGGCGGCGTAGCAGGGCTCCCCCCGGTCGGCGCTGTGTGACGGACAGCGCACAGCGCGGCGCGTCCGTGTTCATCCGGAGGGCGAGGTGCCGGACCGCTGGCGGGCATGCGGACGTCCGTCTCCCGCACCACCTTGCGCCTATGCGGGGGTGCCTGGATCCGGCGGCGCCGTCGCTCCCGTCCCCCGAGCCGGAGCAGTCCATGGAGTCTCTTCCCCGCCGGAGGTGGTGCGCACGGGGGCTCGCGGGGGCCTGCGCGCTGCTGGTGCTGTGCGCGGCGTGCGCCATCACCCCGCCCCGCTCGGAGCTGTTCCGGGAGGTGGGGCGCTCGGACATGACGCCCGAGGAGCTGCGCATCCGCGTGCGGGCGCTCGCTCCGCGCTTCTCGGGCCTGATGGAGTCCGTGGCGAACGATGTCGCCGACCGCTCGCACGACCCGCGCATCCGGCTGGAGATGACGCGCTTCAAGACGGATGCCATCCCCATCATGCAGGCGGCCCTCTTCCAGCCGGACCCGGTGGCGGCGCTGGTGGACGCGTGGGCTCTCCTGGCGCAGCTGAAGCAGGCGCTGATGCGGGTGAAGGGGCTGGAGGACGAGGCGCTGCGCCAGCTCGCCCTGCAGCGCTTCCAGGAGATGGAAGGTGAAGTGGAGTCGGTCTGGCGCGAGCTGAGCGGCAGTGAGGAGGACGTGGCCGCGACCCGCCAGCGCGTCGAGCAGTGGGCTCAGGAGAACCCACTGACGGGCACGGTGTCCGCGCGGAAGTCCACGGTGGGTCTGCTCGCCAACCTCACCGCCCGCTCCAGAATTCGGCCGCTGGGGGCCGCCGCCCAGGTGCTCGAGGACGTGGGAGACCTCAACGCCCGAATGGACTTGCAGACCACCTTCCTCCCCAGGCAGGCGCGCTGGCAAGCCGAGCTCGCCATGCAGCAGGCGCTCACGGACCCCACGCTCCAGGCCCTGCAGCAGGAGCTGTCGGCGCTGCTGCGTGCGGCAACGCGGGCCACCCGCACCGCCGAGGGCCTCCCGGCCTTCCTCGCTCGCGAGACGGACGGAGTGCTCTCCCACCTCCACGACGAGCGCCTGGGTCTCCAGGACTTCATCGACGCGCAGCGGCAGGCCATGCTGAAGGACGTGCGGGACGAGCGGGTCGCGGTGCTCGCCGACGTGGACCGGATGAGCACCGCGCTGGTGGACCGCTCCTTCGACCGGGCCGCGGGGCTGCTCGACCGGTTCTTCCTCTGGCTCCTCCTCACCCTGGGACTGCTGCTCGTCGGGGGCCTGCTCGCACTCTGGCTCGTGCTTCGCGCGTGGAGGCGCAACGCCCCGGCTCGCGGGGAGGAACCATGAAGTCCCCGGATTGGAAGGACGCTCCTTCGACGGCCTGGATGGGCCGGCTCCTCGGGCGCTTCGAGCATGGGGTGGTCCTCGTCCTCATCGTGCTGCTGATGGGAGTCATCGCGCTGTCCACGCTGGACCTCGCATGGCGGCTCATTCATGACGTCATCACTCCGCCGGTGCTGCTGCTCGACGTGCAGGAGCTGCTGGAGCTCTTCGGGTTCTTCCTGCTCATCCTCATCGGACTGGAGCTGCTCGAGACCATCAGGGCCTACCTGAACACGCACGTCATCGACCTGGAGGTGGTGCTCGAGGTCGCACTCATCGCGCTGGCCCGGAAGGTCATCGTGCTCGACACGCGCAAGGAGGGTGCGCTGACCCTGCTCGGCCTGGCGGCCCTGGTAGTGGCCCTGGCGGTCGCGTTCCACGTCCACCTGCGTGCGACGAAGCGCACGGCTCGGTCCGCAGACACCGGAGACCGGGTCCCTCCATCGACTTGAAGTGCCAGCCGCTGTCGTGAACGCAGCGTTTGTGCGCGGCGTTGCGGTGGATGGCTGGGCAGCCCGGAATGTCAGGACGTACCGTGACCTGCCATGGAGACGAAGGACGTCGCCGTGGGCAAACAGGAGCAGCACGGGGAGGCACTTCCCCCTTCCGGAAGGCAGCACGGGCTGCGCTGGGAGCTGCAGCACGCCATCGTGGTGGAGGTGGGCGGCGGTGTCCGTGAGTACGAAGTTGCGGGCGAGCCCGTGCTGGACGGATACACGCGCGAGGAGCTGTGCCCCGGGGCGGCCGGAGCCATCCTCGCCCCGTGGCCCAACCGCATCCGGGAGGGTCGCTACGACTTCGGCGGTCGGGAGCTGCAGCTGCCGCTCACCGAGCCGGAGCGTGGGAACGCCATCCACGGGCTGACGCGGTGGCAGCCCTGGGCCGTCGTGGAGCGCGATGACGCCGCCGTGCTGCTGCGATGCCACCTTCACCCGCAGCCGGGCTACCCGTTCTCGCTGGAGCTCACCGTGCGCTGGTCCCTCGGGCCGTCGGGCCTGACCGCCGAGCACACGGCGACCAACGTGGGCGCCGGGCCCTGCCCCTTCGGGCTCGGAGT
>JAKEEX010000259.1 GCA_022616315.1 Myxococcaceae bacterium | reverse complement strand
GGACACCGCGGAGCGGCTGGGTCCTCGTCGTGTCACGCAGAGCGGACTCATCGCGCCGGGGACCGTTCTGGGGGCGGCGCTCGGCACGTTCGCGGCAGCGATGGCGGTGGGGCTCTACCTCGTGTGGGTGGGTGGGTGGCCCATCCTGCTCATCGGGCTCGCGTCGCTCGTGTCCGGATATGCGTACACCGGCGGCCCGTTCCCACTGGCGTACCACGGGCTCGGGGACGTGTTCGTGTTCGTGTTCTTCGGGCTCGTCGCCGTCACGGGCACGACGTACGTTCAGGCGGGCTCCGTGAGCGTTGCGGCCTGGGCCGCGTCGGTCGCGGTAGGGGCGAGCGGCACGGCGCTGCTCGTGGTGAACAACCTGCGCGATGCGAGCACCGACGTGAAGGCCGGTAAGCGCACGTGGGTGGTCCGGTTCGGCGCGGGCGCTGGGAAGGTGGAGTACGTGCTGCTGCTGCTCGTCGCGCTGGGCATCCCCTTGGTGATGTGGGCGACGGACTTGAGTGGAAGCTGGGGGCTCCTGGGACTGCTGGCCGCGCCGCTGGCGCTTCCGCCGTTGAGGAAGGTGATGCGCGAGAGTGGCGCGAAGCTCAACCCCGCGCTCGGCGAGACCGCGCGCTTCCAGTTGGTCTTCGGTCTGCTGTTCGCGCTCGGCCTCGTCCTCGGGTGAGCGCATGCTGCGAGCGCGCGTCACCGTGACATCCCTGCGGCTTGCCCTCCGGCAACCGCTCGTGACGGCACGAGGACGCTACGCCGCCCGGGAGGGCTTCCGCGTCACTCTGGAAGGCAACGAAGGGCTGACGGGGCAGGGTGAGGCCATGCCGCTGCCCGAATTCGGCACGGAGTCGCTCGAGGGTTGCACGGCGGCACTCGCGCGAGCGTCGCGGGACGTCGACGCCGTCCCTTCACACCCCGCGGACCTCGAGGCATGGCTGTCTTCGCTTCGGGAGACGCCGGCAGCACGGCACGCTCTGGAAGAGGCCGCGCTCGACCTCCAAGCGCAGCGAGCAGGACTCTCACTTGCACGCTGGCTCGCCAGGAACGGTTCGGGTGTCCCTCCAGGTTCCCCGCTCCCACTGGGAGAGGGGAAGGGTGAGGGGGCTGACGGATCCCGTGTTGCACGGATGCGGCCCCAGCTCCGGGTGCCCGTGAACGCGCTGCTCCCGGACGCGGATCCGCGGGCACTCGCAGCCGCGGGCGCGCGCGCCGTCGAGCAAGGCTTTCGCACCCTCAAGGTCAAGGTCGCCGCTCGTCCCCTGGACGAAGACCTCGCGCGCCTCCGCGCCCTCCGCGAGTCCGTGGGCCCCGAGGTCCGCATCCGGATCGACGCAAATGGCGGATGGACCGTGAAAGACGCACTTCGCGCCCTGGAGCGTCTCGGTGAAGTCGGGCTCGAGCTCTGTGAGCAACCCGTGCCTGCACGCGACGTCGCAGGACTCGCCGCACTCCGCAATCGCGTGCCCTGCGCGGTGGCCGCGGACGAATCCCTCGCTGTCCCCGCCCAGGCGCGCGCCGTCCTCGACTCCGGAGCGGCCGACGTGCTCGTGCTCAAGCCCATGGTCCTCGGAGGCCTTCTCTCTACCCTCGCACTCGCTGTTGAGGGTGCGCGGAGCGGAATGGAGGCCTACGTCACCAGCTCACTCGATGGCCCGGTCGCACGGGCGGGGGCCGCGCAGGTCGCTGCCGTGTTTCCAGAAGGAGTCTCCAAGCGAGCCTCAGGGCTTGCGGTGGGACACCTCTTCGTGGACGAGCCGCTGCACCCCTATGTCCCGGCGGGTGGTGAGATCACGCTGCCCGACGCTCCGGGGTTCGGGCTGACGCATATGGTTGGGCGCAAGTCATGAGACGCAGTGGAACGGAGAAACACAGCCCCCTCACCCTGTCCCTCTCCCAGAGGGAGAGGGGGGTGTGGTCCGAGGGGGGGAGGGCTCAGTCGATGGGTATTCCGTGTCCGATCCGCACAGGCGCCGTGGAGCACGGGGCGCGCGAGGCGCTCGTGTTCGGCACTCTCCGGTGGACATGGAAGGAGCTGGACGCCGAAGTCCGGCGCTGGGAGCGCGTCCTCGAGGCCCGTGGCGTCCGCTCCGGTGACCGCGTGGGCCTCCTGAGCCAGAGCCGCCCCGAGACGCTCTTCCTCCTCTGGGCGGCCGCACGGCTCCGTGCCTCGGTGGCGACGCTCAATGCTCGCCTCACCCGCGCAGAGCTCGGGCCCCTCGTGGAGCGCACGCGCGCACAGCTGCTCGTGGCGGAAGCACGCCTGCTCGCCAACCTCGGCGAGGGAGCGTGCTCCCTCGAGACGCTCGCGGCAGAGGCGGATGCCGTGGCCTCCGCGGGCGCCCCCCGCGAGGAGCAGCTCCTGGACCCCGGCGCCCCCTGGCTCATCCTCTTCACGTCAGGCACGACCGGCCGGCCAAAAGCCGCAGTGCTCTGCCTCACACAGCTGCAGGCCTCCGCGCGCGCGTCCGCCGCCTGCATCAACGGCCCGACGCCTCCGCGCTGGCTCGGCACGCTCCCACTCTTCCACGTGGGCGGGCTCGCCATGGTGGTCCGCTGCGCGTTCGACGGTGGGACGCTCCTCCTGCACGATCGCTTCGATGCCGACGCAGTCAACGCCGCGCTGGACCGGGACGGCGTCACGCACATGAGCCTCGTCCCCACGACCCTCGAGCGTGTCCTCGACGGACGCGGCACCCGCCCTGGAGTACACGGCCTCCAGGCGATCCTCATCGGGGGCGGACCGGTGCCCCCGGCCCTCCTCGAGCGTGCTCGCGCGCTCGGCCTTCCGTGCCTGCAGACCTATGGCCTCACGGAGGCGTCCTCCCAGGTGACCACCGAGCGGCCCGCGACGGCGGACGGGTCCACCGCGGGCGAGCCCCTCCCTGGCGTCCAGCTCCGGGTGGTGGACGCAGAGGGCACGCCCCTCCCGCCTGGCGCGGAGGGAGAGGTGGAGGTCCGCGGCCCGACGGTGATGGCCGGCTACCTCGACGACCCCGAGGCCACGGCATCCGCCTTCCGCGACGCCTGGTTCCGGACCCACGACCTCGGTGTGCTCGACGGCCGCGGACGCCTGCGCATCCTCTCGCGCCGCTCGGACCTCATCGTGCGGGGCGGGGAGAACGTCTACCCGGCCGAGGTGGAGGCGGTCCTGCTCCAGCACCCCGAGGTAGCGGAGGCCGCAGTGCTTCCGGAGGCGCATCCCTCCTGGGGCCAGGTCCCCGTCGCGGTCATCGTCCGACGCGGCACGGTGGCCGAGGAGTCCCTGCTCGCGTTCGCCCGGGAGCGACTGGCGGGCTTCAAGGTCCCATCCCGCTGTGTGTGGGTGGACACGCTTCCGCGGAACGCCATGAACAAGGTGGACCGCGCCGCGCTCCGGCAGGTGGCTGGCATCGCGCCCCGATAAGTACGGCTTTCCGATCGGATCTCCCCGTGCGGCCAAACTCCTTGAAGGCCGCGTTGACCGACCCCTAGAGTGCAGCGCCTTTCGAGACACACCCGGGTCGCACGCGCGGCTCCGAGCGTGAAGGAGCTGCACAATGGCCACCCCCGCGGGCGAGAAGATCACCCTGAAGAGCGGCGTGCTGTCCGTCCCGGACCACCCGATCATCCCCTTCATCGAAGGCGACGGCACCGGCCGCGACATCTGGCGCGCCAGCCAGGCCGTGTTCGACGCGGCGGTGGAGAAGGCCTACGGCGGCAAGAAGAAGATCGTCTGGAAGGAGGTCCTCGCGGGCGAGAAGGCCTTCAAGAAGGTCAACAACTGGCTCCCCGACGAGACGGTGGAGGCCTTCCGCGAGTATCTCGTGGGCATCAAGGGCCCGCTGACCACACCGGTGGGCGGCGGCATCCGCTCGCTCAACGTCGCGCTCCGGCAGCTCCTGGACCTCTACGTCTGCCTCCGCCCCGTCCGCTACTTCAAGGGCGTGCCCTCTCCGGTGAAGCACCCGGAGAAGGTGGACATGGTCATCTTCCGTGAGAACACGGAGGACATCTACGCGGGCATCGAGTTCGAGGCCGGCACCGACGCCGGCAAGAAGTTCCTGGCGCTCCTCCAGGAGAACTTCCCCAAGGAGTACAAGAAGATCCGCTTCCCGCAGAACGTGGGCCTCGGCGTCAAACCCGTCAGCCAGGAGGGCACCGAGCGCCTCGCGCGCGCCGCCATCCGGTTCGCAGTGGACCACAAGCGCAAGAGCCTCACCCTGGTCCACAAGGGCAACATCATGAAGTTCACCGAGGGCGCGTTCCAGAAGTGGGGCTACGCCCTCGCGGAGCGCGAGTTCGGGGACAAGGTCTACACCTGGGGCCAGTGGGAGACCACCAAGGCCGCGAAGGGCGAGGAGGCGGCCAACGCCGAGCAGAAGGCGGCCGTGGCGGCGGGGAAGGTGGTCATCAAGGACAGCATCGCGGACATCACGCTCCAGCAGGTCCTCACCCGCCCGGACGAGTTCGACGTCATCGCCACGTGCAACCTCAACGGTGACTACCTGTCGGACGCGCTGGCGGCGCAGGTGGGCGGCATCGGCATCGCGCCGGGCGGCAACATCAATTACCTGACCGGCCACGCGGTCTTCGAGGCCACCCACGGCACCGCGCCCAAGTACGCGGACCTGGACAAGGTGAACCCCGGCAGCGTCATCCTCTCCGGCGAGATGATGTTCCGCCACCTCGGCTGGCACGAGGCCGCGGACCTCATCCTCAAGGGCATGGACGCCGCCATTGGCGCGCGCACGGTCACCTACGACTTCGCGCGCCTGATGCGCCAGGAGGGCCAGCCGAACGTCACCGAGGTGAAGTGCTCGGAGTTCGGCCAGGCCATCATCAAGCACATGTAGCCACCATCCCCAGGAGGAGGTTTCCCATGGCAAAGAAGAAGATTGGCCTCATCGGCGGCGGACAGATCGGCGGCAACCTCGCGCTGCTCGCGGTGCAGAAGTCGCTCGGTGACGTGGTGCTGTACGACATCCCGGCCGCCGAGGGGATGGTCAAGGGCAAGGCCCTGGACATCAACCAGCTGTCCGCCGTGGATGGCTACGACTGCCGCGTGACCGGCACCACGGACTGGAAGGACGTGGCCGGCAGCGACGTGGTCATCATCACCGCGGGCGTGCCGCGCAAGCCGGGCATGAGCCGCGAGGACCTGCTCGACATCAACCTGAAGATCATGCGGGACGTGGCCACCAACATCAAGGCGCACTGCCCGAACGCCTTCGTCATCAACGTGGCCAACCCTCTGGATGCCATGGTGTACGCGCTCCAGAAGATCTCCGGCCTTCCGGAGAAGATGGTGGCCGGCATGGCGGGCGTGCTGGACACCAGCCGCTTCAAGTGCTTCGTGGCCGAGGCGCTCGACTGCTCCATCCGTGACGTGGAGGCGCTGGTGCTCGGCGGCCACGGCGACGACATGGTGCCCGTGACGCGCCTGTCCTCGGTCGGTGGCGTGCCGCTCACCAAGCTGATCCCGCAGGACAAGCTGGACGCAATCGTCAAGCGCACCCGCGAGGGCGGCGCGGAGCTGGTGGCCCTCTACAAGACGGGCTCCGCCTACTTCGCGCCCGCCGCCTCCGCCATCGCCATGGCGGAGAGTTACCTCCTGGACCGCAAGCGCGTCCTCCCGGCGGCCGCGTACCTGACGGGCCAGTTCGGGATCAAGGGCTACTTCTTCGGCGTGCCCGTGCAGATCGGCGCCGGCGGCGTGGAGAAGATCCACGAGGTGGACCTCACCGAGTCCGAGAAGGCCGAGCTGCAGAAGTCCTTCGCGTCCGTGCAGAAGAGCGTCGAGAGCGTGAAGCTCTAGTCGAACGAATACCCGAGGAGTCGGTAAAGCCATGGCGGAAGCGCGATTCACGGTGGTGGGCGGCGGTCTTGCGGGCTTGATGGCCACCATCAAGCTGGCGGAGGCCGGCCAGAAGGTGGACCTCATGTCCATCGTCCCGGTGAAGCGGAGCCACTCGGTGTGCGCCCAGGGCGGCATCAACGGCGCCGTGAACACCAAGGGCGAGGGTGACCACCCGGACATCCACGTGAAGGACACGCTGCGCGGCGGTGACTTCCTCGCCGAGCAGACCAGCGTGAAGGGCATGTGCTACGCGGCCCCGGGCATCATCTACATGCTCGACCGCATGGGGGTGACGTTCAACCGCACCCCCGAGGGCTTCCTCGACTTCCGCCGCTTCGGCGGCACGCTCCACCACCGCACCGCCTTCGCCGGCGCCACCACCGGCCAGCAGCTGCTCTACGCGCTGGACGAGCAGGTGCGCCGCTACGAGGTAGCCGGCCTGGTGAAGAAGTGGGAGTACTGGGAGTGGCTGGGCACCGTGAAGGACGAGTCCGGCCGCTGCGTGGGCAGCGTGGCCATGGACCTGCGCACCATGGAGGTGCGCGCCTTCCCCGCCGAGGCCGTCATGCTGGCCACGGGGGGCCCGGGCATCGTGTTCGGCCGCTCCACCAACTCCGTCATCAACACCGGCACCGCCGCGGGCCGCGCCTTCCTCGAGGGCGCGATCTACGGCAACGGTGAGTTCATCCAGGTGCACCCCACCTCCATCCCGGGTGAGGACAAGCTGCGCCTGATGAGTGAGTCCGTGCGCGGCGAGGGCGGCCGCGTGTGGGTGCCCCGGAAGAAGGGTGATCCGCGCCCGCCGCGGCAGATCCCGGAGAGCGAGCGCTGGTACTTCCTCGAGGAGAAGTACCCCAAGTACAAGAACCTGGTTCCCCGCGACGTGGCCACCCGCGAGATCTTCGCGGTGTGCCGCGAGCTGGGCATGGGCATCGGCGGCCGCGACGGCGTCTACCTGGACGTCACGCACATCCCGGCCAAGACCCTGGACGCCAAGATCAAGGGCGTCATGGAGATCTACGAGAAGTTCGTGGGGGATGACCCGCGCTACGAGCCGATGGTCATCTTCCCGGGCATGCACTACTCCATGGGCGGCCTCTGGGTGCAGTTCAAGCCCGGCGCCAACCAGGAGCCCGAGGCCGGGCACCCGCTCAACCAGCAGACCAACATCCCCGGCCTCTATGCGGCCGGCGAGGCGGACTACGCGTTCCACGGCGCGAACCGCCTGGGCGCCAACAGCCTCCTGTCCTGCATCTATTCGGGCCAGATCGGCGGCCCGGCGATGATCTCCTGGGCGAAGAGCCAGACGAAGAGCGCGCAGGCGGTGGATGCGCGGTACTTCTCCGACGCGGTGAAGTACTGGAACGACCGCTTTGCCACCATCCGGAAGATGCAGGGTCCCGAGAACCCGTACGCGCTGTCGCGAGACCTCGGCGAGCTGATGACCGAGAACTGCACGGTCGTGCGCTACAACGACAAGCTCAAGCAGACGGTCGAGCGCATCAACGAGCTCAAGGCGCGCTGGGCAAACGTCAACGTGCTCGACCAGAGCAACAACGCCAACCGCTCGCTCTCCTTCGTCAACCAGCTGTGGAACATGCTGGCCCTGGCGGAGATCATCG
>JAKEEX010000258.1 GCA_022616315.1 Myxococcaceae bacterium | reverse complement strand
GGTCTCCTCCTGCAGCCCCACGTGGTTCGTCTCCGCGAGCAGCGGAACGAGGAGAGGCACAGGCTCACCCACCGCATGCACGTAGAGCGGCGTGAAGTGCTGGTCGTGCACGGTGCGGCTGTAGGTGGCGGCCAGCTCGAAGCCCTGACCCGGCTGCAGCATCAGCGGCATCACGGGCTGCTCGGTGAGGGAGAACTGGTCGCTCGTGCCGTTGCCGAGCGACACCCCGGTCACGGTGATGGGGACCGCGCACTGGTTGGAGACGAGCGTCCGTCGCGGCGGCGGAGCGCAGTCGTAGCGCACCGCGCCGAAGTCCATGTAGTTGGGCGAAGCGGTGAGGCACGTGCCGAGCGCATGTCCCACGAGCGGAACGCGCACGGCCGGAGTGGCCGGATCGTTCACCGTCATCACCAGCTCACCCGCATGCGTCCCGGCCGCCGGCGCGCGGAAGGCCACCTGCGCGCTGAAGCCCCACCCGGGGGGCACGACGCCTCCCGTGAGCGCACCGCCAGGCATGAAGAACGCACCGCCGCCGTCGTTGCCGAGCCGGATGTCCTTCACCGCGCACGTCCCCGTGCCCGTGTTGCGGAAGTGGAAGCCCAGCACCGCCCCCCAGCCCAGCGGAACGTTGCCGAAGTCGATGGTGGGGAGCGGCGTCACCGCCCAGGCGGCGCACGCGGGCACCGGGTAGGACCGGCCCGTCACCCGCACCGTGCGGACGGCGTTGTACGGCGCGTCGGACCAGAAGGTGATGTCCGCAGCGAACTCGCCGACCACCGTGGGCTCGAAGAAGACGCGCACCTCCAGCGAGTCGTTTCCGGGGGCGACGCCAGGGCTCGGTGCGGCCACCGTGAGGTCCGGCCAGCCTCCCACGTACTGCGCCACGTCCACGCGGTTGCGCTGCGGACGCAGGACGCCGAACTGCGTCCAATCACCGGTGGCGGTCACGCGCGTGAGGCGGAGCTCTCCCTTCTGACCGGAGTTCGTCAGCCGCACCGGCAGGTCCACCTTTCCACCGACCGGAAGCTCTCCCAGGTCCAGCATCACCGGCGCTGCGGCGAGCGAGGGCTGTCCTCCGGTGGCATCGAGCGGCACCGGGGCCGCGCGCGCCCTGTCGCTCTGGTAGCGCACCTCCATGTGGCCCACGAGCGGGCCTGCGGTGCGCGCCGCGAAGGCCATGGGCACCTCCACCCCTCCACCGGGTGCCACCTCCTGCCCCCCCAACGTCGCGAGCACCTCGAAGGACTCGTCGCTCGTGAGGAGCTCGGTGATGCGCACCGGACGCCAGGTGATGTTGGTGGCGCGCGTGCGCCCCTCGGAGCGTGCGTGCACGGGCGTCTCGGGGAAGTAGAGCGGGTCGGGGGCGAACGCGAACGCATCCTCCACGGAGGTGCCTGCGAGCTCCGCCACCGAGGGGGTGCACGTCTCGCAAGGCCGCACCTCCAGCCGCGCCACATCCGTCCCCACGACGCGCGGGAAGTAGCGCGTGTCCAGCGCGAGAGTCGTGTTCGGCGGCACGGTGAGAGTGCGTGTGCTGAACGGCGTGCCGCCCGGGCCCACCACCCTCAGCGACAGCGGAACGTCCACGGGGTTCGTGATGGTGAGGGGAAGGATGCGGTCGCTGTCCGCCTCGAGCGTCTCGAAGTCCAGGCGCGCCGGCGAGATGGGCACGGACAGCGGCGCACCCATGCCGCGCACGAGCACGGGTGTCTCCGCCTCCTCCGCATCCAGGTACACCCGCAGCTCCTCGGTGAGCTCGCCCTCGCTTAGCGGGTGGAAGCGCACGCGCACGACCTTCTCGTCACGGGGCCCGACCTTGCCGGGGTCCATCTCCACGACGAAGGAGGGATTGTTCGAGAGGCCCAGGACCTCGAGCGCGTTGAAGGGCACGAAGCCGACGTTGCGGATGCGCACCTCTGCATCACGCCACTCGCCGACTGGAACGTCTCCGAAGTCGAGCACCGCGCGATCCACGACGGCCCGCGGATGGAGTCTCCGTGTGCTCTCCGCGGGGTGGCACGCGACCGCCGCGAGCACCATGGCTGCGACGCCCGCGAGCAACCCGCCTGCTCGCCCCCTCGCCATTCCCCACCCCCCTCCGCGCCCTGGTTTTCCAAGACGCGTGCCACGTCGCTTCGCGCACGCCGCTGCTCGGAGTGCGGGAGGGGCGTGCGTGGCTGCCTGTGTGACGGGCGCCCACGCCGGGGGAAGTCCTTTTCCGCGTCGGACCGGTCCG
>JAKEEX010000257.1 GCA_022616315.1 Myxococcaceae bacterium | reverse complement strand
ATGGAGATGAGAGTCGCGACATCACCGACACCTTGGGGATGCTCTGGGGGGCCGGCCTCATCCTCCGCCACACCGCCTGGAAGAAGCTCGAGGCCGCCGGATTCCGCTTCACGCTTTCCGACAGGAAGGGGGCAAGCCTGGTGTCGGGTGGGGACTCGGAATTGTGTCTCGCCCTCCGCCGGGCTGGCTGGCGCCTCTGGTACGAGCCTCGGCTGATGTTCGAGCACTTCATGTCGCAGGCCCGGCTCGAGTGGGCGTACTGCCGCCGCCTGCTGCGCGGGGCGGGGTTCGCGACTCCCAGCCTGGACCCCTACTACACACACTTCTTCCAAGCGCCGGGTGTGCGCCTCGTGTTGAGGCGCAACTGGGCCTACCAGGTCCTCCGGACGCTCGGGACGCTGGGCGCATACCCTTTGAAGATGATCGCTCCGGACCTGTGTCTGCGCGAAGGCGACCCGGATGCGGTGAAGGTGGAGACCCTGCTCGGGCGCCTGACGAGTCTCCTCGCGGAGCGGGGCCACTACACGAACCGGTTCCGGGAAATCGACTCCTGGGGCTGGCACGAGGCCCGCCCCAGCGTGCCTTGATTCCCGCTGCGCCTCGATTCCCGTCGAGGGGCTACGAGCCCTCGCCCCTTGTGGCTGGCGCAAGAGGGTCTACCTCCTTCTCACCGGTGGCAGCGGAAGCCACGCGGGGGTGCGCATCCCCACTCCCGCGCACTCTCCGGAGGATGCCGTCTGCGCGCTGGAGGGCTTCTCCAAGCGCACCTGCGCGCCACCACCAGATGCCGGCGACGAGCAGGGCCAGCAGGCGCGCAGCCGGCCAGGAGCGGCCCGCCACGACGAGGCAGGCCGCAGCGAGGGTCAGCCCGAGCATCTGCCAGAGCTGAGGCGACCGGCCGCTGACACCACACTCTTTCTTCAACAGCCACGACACCAGGAGGAGAAAGCTGACGTAGGCGCCCACGTAGGCAAATCCCACCCCCTCCAGCCCCCAGCGGGGGACGCACACCAGCGCGCCCGCTCCGAACACGGTGACGTAGAAGACCTCCGCCGCCACCGTTGCGCGCACCTTCCCCCGGTAGAGGAGCGCGCCACCGAACACCCAGGAGAGCGCCTTGGACACGTCTCCCACGAACTGCCAACCGAGGAGTCGTGTCGAGGGAGCAAACCGCCCGCTGTAGAGGAACTCGATGACGATGTCGGCCAGGACAATCGCCGCGAACACGATGGGGGGGGCGACGCGAATCACGAACCGTCCCGCCTCGTTGATCTCCCGGGTCAGCTCCTCCTTCGTTGCCGCTGCGGCGTAGCGGGGAAATGCAAAGCTGCCGAGTCCCCCCAGGACGACGCCAAAGTAGGTGGCACCCACGGTCCAGGCCGCCTGGAACTGGCCCACGAGGGCATTGCCCCCTTGTTGATCCAGGAGGCTGCGGATGAGGACGAGCACGGCCTGCTGGAGCAGGCCCGCAAGAAGCGTGACTCCCCCGAGGCGCAGAGCGGTCCACAGGTAACCCCGGTCCAGCGCCCACATGGGGCGCCAGGGGAAGTCGGGGAGGGCGCGCACGGCCAGCGGAAACGTCATCACGACCATGATGAGTGGGGCCAATGCCAGGGACAGGAACTGCCCGGTCAACCCCCAGAGGGAGATGCACCCCATGGTGGCGAGGGCTGGCAGCACCGCGGCATAGAGGTTGATGCGCAGCAGGCTCTTGAGCTCACCGTGCGCCGTCAGCACCACCCCCGGGACGGACACCACGATGCCCCCGAACAGGCCGACCGCGCCCAGCATCCCGTAGAGCCAGCTGGCGTGCCCCAGCTCGGGGCCCAACGCACGCCCCACGACGAGCGTGGAGAGCAGCCCACCTACCACGGACAGGAGCAACATCGCGCTGAGTGCCGTGGAGTAGATGCGCCGGGAGGCCGCGACGTCCTGGCGTGCATGGGCCTCCGCCAGCCTGCTGGACAGGGCCGCCCCCGCCACAACCGTCACTGGGGTGCTCAACAGGGCGATGTACTGCGTCACCTCCGCCGTCACGCCCACACCGCTCGGGCCGAGCACGACAGCCGTCACCTTGGAGCGCAGCACGGTGAGCGCCAGCCCGACGCCGGAGCTGATGGCCCCCAGGAGAGCGGCGTCTGCAAAGGAGGGAGATGCAGCAGGGCGGGGCATTGGCGCGACCATGGGGACGGCATGCGCCCGGCCACCACCGCCCCCGGAGATGCATGTGCGCGTGCAATGTCGGATTCCCATGCGCGACGCCAGGAGGGAGTGACACCCGGGCAACCGACCCCACCTTCGCGAGCGGACTGGTCGGCCTGCGCGAACGAAGGAGCCCCCGTGAACGACATCCCTTCCCTCCAGGCCCCCTCCTTGCCCCCGATGTCACCGCATGTCTCTGGCCGGAGAACCCGCGTGTGCATCGTCACACCGGAAATCATCGGTCCGCACAAGAACGGCGGAATCGGGACGCATTGCTACTGGCTGGCCCAGGCATTGGTGGAGGCGCAGCTGGACGTCACGGTGCT
>JAKEEX010000256.1 GCA_022616315.1 Myxococcaceae bacterium | reverse complement strand
GCTGACCCTCGCCTCGGGCGTCCCCGGGAGTCGCTTCGGGCCGGGAGAGCTCGAGCTGGCACAGGAGGTGGCGCGCCGTGCGGCCATTGCCCTCGACAACGCGCGCCTCTTCGCGCAGGCCCAGGACGCCATCCACATGCGGGACCTCTTCCTCGTCGTGGCCGCCCACGAGCTGCGGACCCCCCTCACGTCCTTGAACCTCCGGCTCGAGAAGCTCGGCCGGCTGGCGCGGAAGGTGGCGCCGGACACCCTCCCGACGTCACGGGTCCTCTCCGAGCTC
This sequence comes from Myxococcaceae bacterium, assembly GCA_022616315.1. Classification (GTDB taxonomy): domain Bacteria; phylum Myxococcota; class Myxococcia; order Myxococcales; family Myxococcaceae; genus JAKEEX01. Next base: position 1,766 of record JAKEEX010000256.1, on the reverse strand, counting down.
GGCGTCATCGAGAAGCAGACGCACAAGCTCGGGGCACTCATCGAGCAGCTGCTCGACGTCTCACGGCTCACCGCGGGAACGCTCGAGCTCAGGCCGGAGCCGGTGGACGTCTGCCGGCTCGTGCGCGACGTGGCCGAGGCGTTCCAGGAGCAGGCCTCCCGCAGCGGCTCGCGGCTGGAGCTCCAGGCCAACTGCTCCGCCGAAGGTTGGTTCGACCGACTGCGGCTGGAGCAGGTGGTGGGCAACCTCGTGAGCAACGCCCTCAAGTTCGGCGGGGGAAAGCCCATCGAGGTCCGCATCGAGCCGGTCCCGGGGCGGGTGCGCATCTCCGTGCGCGACCACGGCATCGGCCTCACCGACGAGGCGAAGGCGCGCATCTTCGAGAAGTTCGAGCGCGCCGTCTCGGAGCGCCACTACGGGGGGCTCGGCCTCGGGCTGTACATCAGCCGCCAGCTGGTCGAGGCCCACGGGGGCACCATCACCGTCGAGAGCGCGCCCGGCGCGGGCTCGACCTTCACGGTGGACCTCCCGCGAGAGCGGCCCTGACGTCCGTCCCCGCCCACGCAGGACAGCCGCCCCGACGCGCGGCACGCGCCAGGGATGTCGGCCGGAGGACACGCGCACGTCCCTCACGGACCAGTGACTCTGCTGCATCGCAGCAGGCAGCGTCCGCCGCTACCGGAGGCGGAGCGGCCCCACGGCGGGCGCACGCTCCGCTCGTTCCGGCGGACAGGAGAGCTCGATGCAAAGGCAACACGGACGCGGAGGCGTGGTGTGGGCCCTGGTGGGTGTAGGGCTGGTGCTGGCCGTGGCGTGCGGCGCCGCGAACCAGGCCGAGACGTCGCTCACCGGGGCCAACGAGGTGCCCCCGGTGACGACGGCTGGGACCGGCACGGCCACCGCCAAGCTGGAGGGCAACGCGCTCTCGGTGAACGGGAGCTTCAGCGGGCTGCAGAGCGACCTGTTCGCCATCGCGGGCAGTCCGGCGCACGTGCACGAGGCGGACGCAGGCACCTCCGGGCCCGTCGTCTTCCCCCTGAACGTGGACGCCGGCACGGACAAGCGGAGCGGTTCCTTCTCGGGCACCAAGACGCTCACCGACGCCGAGCGCCAGGCCTACCTCGACGGCCACATGTACGTGAACGTCCACTCCACCATGAACCAGGGCGGGGAGGTTCGTGGACAGCTCGTTCCCGAGAAGTAGCCGGAGGGGCAGGGGGTCGGCTGCGGGCCCTGCTCGTCGCGCCGCCGCCCCCTCGCCGGGCACGCCTGCCTGCCCGAAGCCGCGGCTCTGCTTGCGCGCGCCGGGCGCCTTGGTCATAGAGAGGCCCCATGCGGCGCCTCCTCCCTCTGCTCCTCTGCCTGCTCGTCCTCCCGGCCCTCGCCGCGCCCCCGGAGGGTGCCGCGCACGGCGAGGCGGCCCCGGACCAGGGCCAGCCCCGCGTGTCCGCCACGCTCCTGGTGGACCACGCCCAGGCGACGCCGGGGGGCCAGGTGCGCGCCGGCGTCCTCTTCCGGATGGACCCGGGCTGGCACATCTACTGGCGCAATGCGGGCGAGGCGGGCCTGCCCAGCGAGGTGGAGCTGCGGGTTGCGGGGGCCGAGGTGGGGCCGCTGCAGTTCCCCTTCCCGGAGACGGTGAGGGACCCCGCGGGCGTCATCACCACCTACGGTCACCACGACGAGGTGCTCCTCTTCCGCGAGCTGCGGCTGCCGGCGGGGGCAGGGGAGACGGTGGCGCTCGAGGCACGCGTGGACGTGCTGGT
>JAKEEX010000255.1 GCA_022616315.1 Myxococcaceae bacterium | reverse complement strand
GCGTCGGTGGTTGCCGTCCAGGGGCCTGCGGGGCGGCTGATGGCGACAGTGGAGGGAGAGGGCGGCATCCCCGTCCTCTTCGTTCACGGCAACGCTGCGGATCGGACGCACTGGGCCGAGGTGCAGCATGACCTCGCGACCCTCAGCATCTCCTTCGACCTGCGCGGGCTGGGCGAGAGCGGTGGCGCCCACGGCCCCTTTGGCGTCGAGGCGGCGGTGGAGGACGTCGCTGCCGTTGCTGACGCGCTGGCGCCCCACAAGTTCGTCCTGGTGGGCCACAGCTTCGGGGCCGCAGTGGCCGGCGCCTTCGCCGCATACTTCCCAGAGCGGCTGGCTGGGCTCCTCTACGTCGAGCCGCCGGGAGACCTGCGCCGCGTGGCGAAGGGCGAGGTGGACGCCTTCCTCGAGAACTTCAGTGAGGCGAAGTACGGTGCCTTCCACGAGCACTGGCTCGCGCCGCTGCTCCTCGAGGCGAAACAGCCGACACGCACGCGGGTGATGAAGACGCTGCGCACCTCGCGGCGGGAGGCCATTGCCGGAAACGAGGCGTCGCTCTTCAGTCACGACCCGGGCGAGGCCTTCGAGCGCTTCGCGGGGCCCACCCACGCGCTGGCGGCAGCCACCGGCCCGGAGACGCTGGTGGCCCAGCGGCCCACGCTCTCCCGCTCCGTGGCGCCGCACGCGAGTCACTGGCTGATGCTGGACTCGCCGCAGTGGTTCCACGCGGAGCTGGTCCGCTTCCTCGGCCACTGCAAGCACGCCCTCTGAAGGGGGCCGGCGGTCTCCCACCGGCCCCTCCACTCACTTCAGGCGCGGGGTGCTACCAGATGCGCACGCGCTGCTCGGGCGCGAGGTAGAGCGACTGGTCCGGCTTCACGTCGAACGCCGTGTACCAGGCGTCGATGTTGCGCGAGACGTTCGGGCGGAAGTGGCCCGCGGTGTGCGGGTCCACCACGAGCTGCTGGCGCAGCGCCGCCTCGCGGTACTTCCTCCGCCACACCTGCGCGTGGCCGAGGAAGAAGCGCTGGTCCCCGCTGAAGCCCTCGAGCACCGGCGCCGGCTTGCCGTCGAGCGACAGCTGATAGGCGTCGTGGGCCACGAGCAGCCCGGCCAGGTCCGCGATGTTCTCCCCCAGCGTGAGGTCACCGTTGACCTTCATCCCGGGCAGCGGCTCGTACTGGCCGTACTGCGCCACCAGCTGGTCCGTGTAGACCTTGAAGCGCTCCACATCCTCCTTCGTCCACCAGTCCGTCAGCCGGCCCTTCGGGTCGTACTTGCGGCCCTGGTCGTCGAAGTGGTGCGAAATCTCGTGGCCGATGACCGCGCCGATAGCGCCGTAGTTCACCGCCGCGTCCGCATGGGGGTCGAAGAACGGGGGTTGGAGGATGGCCGCCGGGAAGACGATCTCGTTCATCGTCGGGTTGGCGTACGCGTTCACCTCCATCGGCGTCATGAACCACTCGTCGCGGTCCACCGGCTTGCCGAGCTTGCCCAGGTTGCGGTCGTACTCGAAGGCCGCCGCGCGCTCGGCGTTGCCGTAGGCGTCACCGCGCACCACCTCGAGGGACGCGTAGTCGCGCCACTTCACCGGGTAGCCAATCTTCGGGGTGAAGGACGCCAGCTTCGCGCGCGCCTTCTGCCGCGTCTCCGGCGCCATCCACGGCAGGTTGGCGAGCCGGCGGTCCATGGCCGCGATGACGTTGCGCACGAGCCGGTCCGCCTCGGCCTTCGCCTCGGGCGGGAAGTACCGCTCGACGTAGAGCTTGCCCACCGCCTCACCGAGCGCGCCGTTCACCTGGTCCACGCCCCGCTTCCACCGTTCCTGGAGCTGTGGCTGGCCGGAGAGCACCGTGCCGTCGAAGGCGAAGTCCTCGTCCACGAAGGCCTTGGAGAGCACCGCGGCGCGGTCCTTCGCCACGTGCAGCGTCAGCCAGTCCTTCCACGTGGACAGCGGCACCGACTTCGTCAGCTTCGCCATGCCCGTGAAGGCGCTGGGCTGCGAGACGATGAACTCGCCCTGCTTGGCGAGGCCCGCCGCCTTGAAGTAGCTGCTCCAGTCGAAGCCGGGCGCCTTCTCGCCGAAGTCCGCGCGGGTCCACTTGTTATACGTCTTGTCGTCGTCACGGCTGTCGACGCGGCTCCAGTGCGTCTTGGCCAGCTGGCGCTCGAGCTCGTAGACGGCCTTGGCGCGCTTGGCGGTCTGCTCGGCGGGGACGCCGGTGAGCTGCAGCATCTTCGCGGCGTGCTCGAGGTACTTCGCCCGCGTCTCGACGAACTTCGCGTCGTCCACCAGGTAGTAGTCGCGGTCCGGCATCCCCAGGCCGCTCTGGAAGAAGATGGGGATGTAGCTGTCCGGCGCCTTGGCGTCCTGGTTGACGTACATGGCGAACGGCGTCGGCGAGTAGGTGCGCAGCTGCTCACCGAATGCGCGGGCGAGGTCGCTCCGCGTCTTGATGCTCGCAATCTGGGCGAGCGCGGGCTTCAGGGGGGCCGCGCCCTTCGCCTCGATGGAGGCCTCGTCCATGAAGCTGGCGAAGTAGTCGCCCACCCTCTGCGCGGTGGTACCCGCCTCCGCGTTCGCGCGCGCGGACTCCTCGATGATGGCGCGGGTACGCTCGCGAGAGAGGTCATCCAGCTTGTGGAACATGCCGTAGCTGGAGCGGTCCGCCGGAATCTCGGTGGTGCGGTCCCAGGCGCCGTTGGCGTAGCCGAACCAGCTCATGCCGGGTGCCGTGCTGCGGTCCATGCCGGTGGTGTCGAAGCCGAAGGTGCCGAGCTCGGGCTTCGGGGCGGCGGACGCTGGCGCGGCGGCCTGGGCAGGGGCCTCGGCCGGGGCCGTCGTCGCGGGGGTCTGCACTGCCGCGCAGCCGGTGGCGGAGGCCGCCGCGGCGCTCAGGAGGAGAAGACGCGTCTTGAGTTTCAAGGGTGCTCCCTGACGGTTGGTTGGAAGTGGGGCGAGACGGTAACAGCTCCTGCGCGTCGCCATTCGCGTGGCGGTTGCCTGCTCCCTCAGGCGCCGTACTCGCGGCGGTAGGCGTCGATTCGCTCGCGCAGGGGGGCGTCGATGACGAGGCGGCCGTCGACGGGAGTCGTGCCGAGGTGGGCCACCACCTCGTCGATGGTGACGATGGCGAAGGTCTTCATGCCGAACGTCTCGGCCACCTCGGCGAGCGCGCTCTTGTTGCCGGTGCCGCGCTCCTGGCGGTCCACGGAGACGACGAGACCCGCGAGCGTGACGTCCGCCGCCGCACGCAGGAGAGGGACCGTCTCCCGGATGGAGGTGCCGGCGGTGGTGACGTCCTCCACGATGACCACGCGGTCACCCGGGCGTGGTGTGTGCCCGACGAGCAGTCCGCCTTCGCCGTGGTCCTTGGCCTCCTTGCGGTTGAAGCAGAACGCCACGTCCTTGCCGAACTCCCGCTGCAGCGTGAGCGCGGTGGCAGCCACGAGCGGGATGCCCTTGTACGCGGGCCCGAACAGGACGTCGAAGTCATCCCCGAGCGTGGAGCGGATGGCCTGGGCGTAGAAGTGCCCCAGCTGCGCCAGGTGCGCGCCGGTGCGGTAGCGCCCGGTGTTGATGAAGAAGGGCGTGCGGCGGCCACTCTTCGTGACGAAGTCTCCGAAGGTGAGCACTCCCGCACGCACCATGAACTCGATGAACTCGCGCTTGTAGCTTTCCATTGCCCGGTGGGATTACCACGTCCGGATGTGCGGGGAAGTATCCTCGCCCCTCTCTCGAATCCGGGAGTGAGCCATGCGAAGCCTGGTGCCGTTCTCGCTGTGCCTGGGTGCCGTCCTCGCGAGCTGCCAGCCCCGGCGTGACACCACTGCGGTCACCGCGATGGACGCCGCGACGGCCACTGCCGCGCAGGTAGCGCAGCCCGTCATCCGTGGTCGCGCGGTCTACCTCGAGCGCATCGCGCTGCCCCCGGATGCGAAGCTTCGCGTGCAGCTCATCGACAACCGGCTCGCCGACACGCCGGCCGGGGTCATCGCGGACCAGACATTCGAGGCGGTGCATGGCCCGCCTTACGAGTTCGCCCTGCCCTACGACCCGGCGAAGGTTCAGACCGGCAGGGACTACGGTCTGCACGCCAGTCTCAGAGACAGCGAGGGCACGCTGTGGTTCACCACACCCACTCGCGTGCCTGTGAAGCCGGGCAGCGCCGAGGTGGTCGAATTCCGCCTGATCCGCGCGACGGGGGACAGGCCCGCGCCCCCGGTGAAGACGCAGACGTGGCAGTGCGGCGACCAGCGCATCACCACCCGCGTCGAGGTGGATGGGGTTGTCGTGTCGGGTGGTTTCGGCGAGCGCAAGCTGAGCCAGGCAGTGGCTGCATCCGGCGCGCGCTACGAGGACGGTCGGGGCACCGAGTTCTGGAACAAGGGCCGGGAGGCCACGTTCACCCTCGATGGCAAGCGTCAGCCGGACTGCCGCGTCAGCAGCCTCCCCTCGCCGTGGGATGAAGCGAAGGCGCGAGGCGTGGGCTTCCGGGCCGTCGGCAACGAGCCCGGATGGTTCGTCGAGGTGGACATGGGCGAGGCTCCCCCGCTGCGTGCCGAGCTCGACTACGGACAGCGCAAGGTGGCGGTGGCGCGTGCGCAGTCCTTCCGGGACGAGGCGAGCGGTGAGTCCGGCTTGCGCGGCAAGGCGGACGGCTCCGAGGTGGAGCTGCGCATCAAGCGCGAGACCTGCGTCGACGACATGAGCGGGGACAGCCACCCTGCGAGGGCACGGCTCCGGGTGGGTGACAGGACGTACAGTGGTTGCGGACGCTTCCTGTTCGAGTGAGCCGTGAGCTGACCTGCCTGCCTGGTCCGCCCGCTGCACGGGAGGCACCCTTCGCTGCAGCGGCTCGCAACGAGGGGACGCAGGACGCGTAGAATGCCGGCGCAGTGGACATGTCCTCACACGCCCTGCCGGCCGATCCGGCCTCACCGCGCGCCACGGGAGGGGCCGTCACTGCGTGGGGGAAGGAGCAGGTGTGGCGCCTCGGTGTGCCGGTGCTCCTCTGGTCCATCCCGGGGCTCATCTCGGCCTCGCAGATGTACGTGATGTGGCAGCTGAAGGAGCCGGACTTCTCCTTCGGCACCGCGATGCTGTGGAGCTACCCGGGCTGGATGGTGTGGGCATGCGCGACGCCCGGCATCCTGGACCTGAGACAGCGCTGGCTCCTGGAATCGGGGGGCTGGTGGAAGAGCGTCCCGGTGCATCTGACCGCCTTCCTCCTCACCCACGCGGCCTGCCAGACGGTGGTGGTCCTGTGCGGCCTCGCGGCCCGCCCGGTTTATTTCACCGAGGAACCGCTGGAGCACCTGTGGGGCTACAGCCTCGCGAAGAGCGTGCACCTGGCGCTCATCTACTACGGGGTCATCCTCGCCGTGGGCTACGCGCTCGAGTACCACCGGCGCTTCCGTGAAGGAGAGCTCGCGCAGGCGAACCTCCAGGCGCAGCTGGCGCACGCCCAGCTGGACGCTCTGAAGATGCAGCTGCACCCGCATTTCCTCTTCAACACGCTCAACGCCATCGCGGTGCTGGTGCGCAAGCAGGACACGGCGGACGCGGTGCGGATGATCACGGGTGTGGGAGAGCTGTTGCGCCTGGCGCTGCACAACACCGGGCGCCAGACCGTGCCGCTGCGGCAGGAGCTGGACTTCATCGAGCGCTACCTCGCGCTCGAGCAGATGCGCTTCCAGGACCGGATGCAGGTGCATCGGGACCTTGACCCGTCGCTGCTGGACGCGGCGGTGCCGAACCTGCTCCTGCAGCCGCTCGTGGAGAACGCCATCAAGCACGGCATCTCTGCGCGGGCTGCTGCGGGGAAGCTCGAGCTGAGAGCCTCTCGGCGCGGGGAGTGGCTGCGCCTGGAGGTGTGCGACGACGGACCGGGCTTGAGGGCGGACTGGGACGAGGGTGGGGGCATCGGCCTGGCCAATGTGCGTGCACGTCTGGCGCAGCTGTACGGGGAGCGCCAGGTGTTGCGCCTGGAGCCGCATCCGGAGGGGGGCGTGCGGGCGGTAGTGGAGCTGCCCCTCGCGATGGAGGAGAGACCATGAGCGCTGTCGTGCGCTTTCGCACCCTGGTGGTGGACGACGAGCCGCTGGCACGCGAGGGCGTGCGGATGATGCTCGCGTCCGACCCGGAGGTGGAGGTGGTGGGCGAGGCGGGCAACGGGCCCGAGGCGGTGGCTGCGCTGGAGGCGCTGGCGCCGGACCTGGTGCTGCTGGACGTGCAGATGCCGGAGCTCAACGGTTTCGACGTCCTGGCGCGTCTGCCTCCCGAGCGCCTGCCGGCAGTCATCTTCAGCACCGCGTACGACAAGTACGCTCTGAAGGCGTTCGACGTGCATGCACTCGACTACCTGCTCAAGCCCTTCACGGACGAGCGGTTCCACGAGGCGCTGCGCCGCGCGAAGTCCCAGCTGCGCCTGCGACGCGTGTCGGAGCTGAGCGCGCGGCTGCGCGAGGTGCTGGATGTCTCAGTGGAGGCGACGGTGCCGCAGGCTTCCGCGGGTGCGCTTGCGCAGCGCGTGGCCATCAAGGACGTGGGGCGCGTGGTGTTCCTCGACGTGGACGAGATCGACTGGGTCGAGGCCGCGGACTACTACGTGGAGATTCACGCGGGCGGGAAGAGCTACCTGCACCGCGAGACGATGCAGAGCCTGGAGGCGCGGCTGCACCCAGAGCGCTTCATGCGCATCCACCGCTCGGCCATCGTCAACCGGAAGCGCAT
>JAKEEX010000254.1 GCA_022616315.1 Myxococcaceae bacterium | reverse complement strand
TGGACGTGGCGCATGCGCCGCCGGCGGCCCTGAACGCCTCTTCCCTCGTCCTGGCCGTGGATGCGGAGAACCGGGAGCTCCTGCTCTACACGGTGGACCCTTCGACGCTCGCGCTCACACCCGTCCCGGGATCGCCCATCGCGGCCGACGCTGGCGTGCGGCTGGGGGCGCTGCATGTCTCGCCGGACCGTGCGGAAGCCTCCGTGATTGCAGCGGAAGCGACGGGCTCGGTCCGCCAGTGGGTGCTCGCGCGAGACGGCGGGGGGCCCGTAAGCGCCGAGCTGGTGCGCGCGTTCACTGTGCCCCCGGCCTCGGGTCTTGGATTCCAGTCGATTGCAGTGGATGACCGCTTCGAGCGTCTCTTTCTCGCGGACGGATTCCAGGTGATCCGCGCGTCCGCGGCTCCCGATGGTGGGTCCTCGGCTTTCCTGGTGGACGCGGTCGGCGGCTATGGGGGGCTCCTCGCCCCGACCGATGTTGCGCTCTTCACGGAGCGTGACGGACGCGGATACCTCCTCGTCGCGGATTCCGCCCGGGAGGCCGTCACGGTCTACGAGCGGGGGGACTTGAATCAGGTCCTTGGTTCCTTTCAGGTGCTTCCGAACGATGGTGGTCAGACGGCGCTGCCCCTGGAACGCGTGGCGGTGCAGGCCTTCGGCATGGGGGGCGCATTCGATGCGGGGCTGCTCGTCACCTCGGGAGTCGCAGGGACCACGCCACAGACTGCGTTCACGGGCTGGGGCGCGGTGGCTGGCGCGTTCCCCACGCCCCTTCGCACGGACCCGCTGAGCGATCCGCGTGGGGTGACGACGGATGGGGGCACCGTGCCGGATGGGGGTAGTGGCAATCAGACGCCTAGCCCATGCCCCGGATGCAACCCTCCAAGTGTTCCACCGCCCCCTGCTCAGGTTGGATGCGCTTGCAGTGGAGCCGGCGGTGCGGGGGCGGTGGTCGGACTGGCGGCTTTGCTGGTTGGACTGGCGCGTCGTCGCCGCACCTGAGAGTGGCTGCACGCGCCGTGCAATGAGGCGCCTCCGTCGCGCTACACGGACGCACATGCGCGCAGGTGTCACCCCGACTGCAACACTTGCGCGACGGTTGCGGAGGCGGCGTTCGCGGCGCCGCGCACTTTCCCGCGCGGTGCGGTAGGGAAGGGCCTTCGGCGCTGCGCCTGTCGGCCGCGTGGGGATGTGCGAACGAGCTCGTCCCCTGAACATCCGCGTCCAGGCCCGGCGGAGGGGATGGAGATGCTCTACAAGGTAACGCCGATGATGGTTCCGGCCGCGCCCAGCGACGAGAAGAAGCGCGAGCGTGCCCAGCCGCGCAAGCGGCGCTCGTCGGCCGTGTACGACGCGGATGGCAATGAGGTGCTCATCTCGCTGATGTGCTTGAAGTGCCGCACCGTGAAGCCGCTGACCCAGTTCGGCCTTCGCAAGATGGGGGATGGGGCCATCCGGAACCAGCCGTGGTGCCGGGGCTGCAGGGGTGGCGCGGGGACGAAGAAGACCGCTGGCAAGCCGGAGGTGGTGGAGGCGACTCAGGAGACCGCCGCGCCTCTCAGCGTCGTGCCGGAGCCCAACTTGGAGGCCGGGAGCGCGCCGTCGAAGATGCACTCGGAGTCCTCGGACGGTTGACGGAGTGGAAGTCCGGCGCACGGCCCCCTCACCCTTTCTCCCTCTCCCAGGGGGAGAGGGGACGGTCAGAGGCGCAGGCCGGCCGGGAGGGTGTCTCCGAGCGCCCTCGCCTCGTCTGCGGCTTCGAGCGCAACGATCTCGGTGAC
>JAKEEX010000253.1 GCA_022616315.1 Myxococcaceae bacterium | reverse complement strand
GGTCAATGACAACGACTTCGTTCACGGAGGAGTAAAACTCTAGTGTGGGTACGCCAGGTCACAAGAGAGTCGCCGACAGATCAGAAACCCGTGCGTTTCAGGTGGGAGCGGGCGGCACAGAGGCACCGTTGACGGCGCGGCCCGCGCTCGTTCGCGCCGGCGCGTTCACGTCCCAGCAGCGCACCCGAGGGGCGCAGCATGACGGAGCTCCGAGTCTGCATCGATGTGGAGGACCTGGAGCGCGGCATCGCGTTCTACACGGCGGCGCTCGGCCTCCGTGTCGGGCGGAGGTTCGGCGATGCTGAGGTCGGGCTGACTCAGTCCATCAGCTGCTGCGCCAGGTAGACGTAGTGGAGCGCCCAGCGGCGCGCGTTCATCACCGGGTCCGCGTCGTTGGAGTGACCTCCGTCGGTGTTCTCGTAATAGAGGTACGGAACGCCCATCGCCTCGAGCTTCGCCGCGAACTTGCGCGCGTGTCCCGGGTGGACGCGGTCGTCCTTCGTGTTCGTGGTGATGTACGGCTTCGGGTAGCGCGGCCCTGCCTTCAGGTTCTGGTAGGCCGAGTACTTCGCGATGAACGCGGCGTCCTCCGCGACGTCCGGGTTGCCGTACTCACCCACCCACGACGCGCCCGCGGGAAGCTTGTGGTAGCGCAGCATGTCGATGAGCGGGCTCTCGATGACCGCCGCGTTGAAGAGCTCCGGGTGCTGCGTCATGGACACGCTGGTCAGCACGCCGCCGTTGCTGCGGCCGTAGATGCCGATGCGGCGCGGCGAGCTGAGGCCCCGGCGCACGACGTCCCCCATGACCGCGGCGAAGTCGTCGAACGCCTTCTGGCGGTTCTCACGCAGGACCGCCTGGTGCCAGCGCGGGCCGAACTCGCCGCCGCCGCGGATGTTGGCGATGACGTAGACGCCGCCACGCTCGAGCCAGAGCTTGCCCACCTCGGGCAGGTAGACGGGCGGCTTGGACACCTGGAAGCCGCCGTAGCCGTAGACGATCGTCGGCGCGCCTCCTGCCTTCAGCGTCTTCGGCCGGACGACGAAGTACGGAATCTTCGTGCCGTCCTTCGACTTCACCCAGAACTGCTCCACCTTGTGCGTCTTCGCGTTGAAGCGCGCGGGGAGCGCCTTGACCTTCCTCACCTTCGCCGCCGCGGCGTCCCCGAGCCACAGCGCCGTCGGCTCGAGGAAGCTCTGGGACTCCACGAAGAGCTTGTCGTGTCCGGAGGACGCGGCGGTGATGGCGACCGAGGCGTTCTTCGGCAGCGCGAGGCGCTTCTTGCTCCACCGCCCGTTGGCCCGTGTGTAGACGTCCACCGCGCCCTTCACGTCCTCGTACACGTTGACGAGCAGCGAGTTGCGCGTGGACGCCACGCCCTCGATGGACTGGCGAGCCCCGGGCTGGAGGAGGAGCGTGGGCTTCGCCGTCGCGGGGTCCGCCTGCAGCGCGGTGAGTGGGTACGCGAGCAGCGCGCCCTGCTTGAAGAGCCCCCAGTCCTCCTCGATGGTGAAGACGAGCTGTCCATCGACGTAGGCCTGGATGGTCGCCTTCCTCGGGAAGGGGAGGCGGACCGGCTTCCCGTCCGTGAGCAGCCAGTACTCGGACTCGAAGAACGTCACCGCGCGGTTGACCACCACCGCCTGAACGTGCCCCTCCGCGTCGCGCAGCGTGATGGGCGAGGAGGAGACGTCCGCCTTCTCCCCGCGGAACACCTCGTGCGCCTTGTCCAGCGGCTCCCCGCGCTTCCAGCGCTTCAGCACGAAGGGGTAGCCGGACTCGGTGAGCGTGTCACCGCCCCAGTCGCGCCCCACCAGCAGCGTGTCCGCGTCGAGCCACTCCGCCGTCTGCTTGCCCTCGGGGAGGCGGAAGCCGCCGTCCACGAAGCGCCGGGTGGTGGTGTCGAGCTCGCGCACCTCCACCGCGTCCTTGCCGCCGTTGGACAGACGCACCAGGCACAGCCGGTCCTCGGGCGCGAGGCAGGTGTCCCCCTTGAAGAACCAGTTGGCGCCCTCCGCCTTCGACAGCGCGTCGATGTCGAGCACCGTCTCCCACTGCGGGCTCGCGCTCGCGTAGCCGTCGAGCGAGGTGTGGCGCCACACGCCGCGCGGGTTCTTCTGGTCCTGCCAGAAGTTGTCCACGCCGCCCGCGCGGAAGCTGGGCGTGGGGATGCGGTCCGTGGCGGTGAGGAGCGCGAGCGCCTCGGTGCGGAAGGGCTCGAAGCGCGGGTCCTTCTCCAGCACCGCGAGCGTCCGCGCATTCTGCGCCTGGACCCACTCGAGCGCCTTCTTCCCCTGGACCTCCTCGAGCCACAGGAAGGGGTCCTCTCCGGCCAGGGCGGCGGGGGCGGCCAACACCCCGGTCAACAGTGAAGCGGCGAGCAGCGTGCGCATGTCTTGGGTCTCCGAAGCCTTGTCGCGGGCAGGTTACGCGGAGGACAGGGAGAGGGCGAGCAGGTTGCTTGGTGGCAATTCGTGGGTCCGCTTCCCCTCACCCTGTCCCTCTCCCAGCGGGAGAGGGGAGAGTTGGGTCAGCCTCGGCCCTTGGACCTCAGCGCCCCCGGAAGGCCGAGCACCGCAGCCACCGGAAGGACGGACCGGGCGAGATACCCGAGCCTCCAGAGGCCGCCGTGGTTCGCGCCCTCCATGAAGAGCTCGAGCCCGTTGCGCATGGGCGTC
>JAKEEX010000252.1 GCA_022616315.1 Myxococcaceae bacterium | reverse complement strand
GAGCGGCTCGCGAAGCTGGTGGGCGGCGTGGCGGTCATCAACGTGGGCGCCGCGACCGAGACGGAGATGAAGGAGAAGAAGGCGCGCGTGGAGGACGCCCTCAACGCGACCCGCGCGGCCGTGGAGGAGGGCATCGTCCCCGGCGGAGGCGTGGCGCTCATCCGCTGCCTCAAGGCGCTCGATGGCCAGAAGTTCGCCGAGGGCGAGAAGTTCGGCGTGGACATCATCCGTCGCTCCTGCGAGGAGCCGCTGCGGCAGATCGTGGCCAACGGCGGGCTCGAGGGTGCCGTCGTCATCGACAAGGTGAGGGAAGGCAAGGGCGCGTTCGGCTTCAACGCCGCGACCAGCACCTACGAGGACCTGCTCGCCGCGGGCGTGATCGACCCGGCGAAGGTGACGCGCTCGGCGCTGCAGAACGCCGCGTCCGTGGCCTCCCTGATGCTCACCACCGAGGCGATGGTGGCCGAGCGTCCGAAGGAGGAGGAGGCCAGGATGCCGCCCGGCGGCATGGGCGGCATGGGCGGCATGGGCGGCATGGGCATGTGAGCACCCTTCCCTGAAGGGGAAGCCGTGCCGTGACGGCGGCCTCCGCTGCTCCCTCTCTGTGGGGAGTGGCGGGGGCCGTCTCCATTTCGGGCACCCGGGTGACTCCCGCATGGCGCGCATGGCACCTCCCTCTTATTTCAAGTGGCCGAGAGAGGAGTGCGTGATGCAGCCGGTCAGGATCTACACCACGAGCTACTGCGGGTACTGCGTGAGGGCGAAGGATCTCCTCAGCAGGAGAGGTGTGGCGTTCCAGGAGATCGACGTGTCCGGAGACGACGCGCAGCGCGCGAAGCTCGTGGAGCTGAGCGGCGGGCAGCGGACGGTGCCCCAGATCTTCATCGGAGACAGACACGTGGGCGGGTACTCGGACCTCGCGAAGCTCGACGGCGAGGGGAAGCTCGAGCCCCTGCTCGAGGGCTGAGCACACAGGCGGACGCGCGCACGCGAAGGCTGCCAGCGCCGAGGTGCCTAGCTTCTTTCCTCGGAGGCGTGGAGCTCGGGACCCGGTGCCGGGGCCCGCGAGCATCCGGAGGAGGCGGACATGGCAGGGAAGCAGAAGGAGGCGAGGGCCACCGACCCCACCGCCGCCCTGGTGAATGCGTACTCCCAGGCGCTCTACGCGGCGGAGTTCGCCGAGCGGGCGGAGGCACGCGCGCGCAGGGCCGGAGATGCGGAGCTCGTGGCGCTCTTCGAGCACGCCCGGGACGTGAACCGGGAGCTCGCGGACCGTGCCCGTGAGGCGTTGACGAGGCGCCTGGGAGCGAAGGCCCGCGCTGCAGCGAAGCCCGCCGCGCCGGTGGCACGGGGCGCACGGGCCGGGACGAAGCGCGCTGGAGCCCGGGCCGCCCGTGTGCCCGTGGGCCAGCTCAACCTCGAGTCCCGTGAGCGTGACGCGCAGGGCCGGCGCCTCGCGGACGTCGTGGACGAGGCGTCCATGGAGTCCTTCCCGGCCAGCGACGCACCCGCGTACTGAGCCCCGGAGGCAGGGGGGCGAGCGTGGGGCGCCATTGTCTGTCCCACGTGGCGTCGGCGCGCTAGTGTGCGGTCCCTTCCCTACCCCCCATCCGAGGAGACTGCCAAGCATGCACCGCCGCATCCTATTCACGCTCCTGCTCGTGGGCGCCGCCGGCTGCGCGACCACCCAGGCCGTGACCGACACGGAGGCCGGAGGCCCCCAGCAGACGCGCGAGCGACTCATCAACCGCAGCGAGTTCAACGTCGCCACCTGCGAGGCGGCCCCCTCCGAGCCCATCGTGTCCTCCGACGCGACCGTGGTGGGGGCCCTGGTGGCGAGCCGCCCCTTCGTCCTCGAGTGCCTCGTGGACCCCAAGACCCGCGGCGCGGAGAAGGAGACCACCGTGGTGATTGACACCACGGTGACGGACGCCGGCGCCCAGCACCAGGTGACGGGCACCAACCTCACGCCGGAAGGGACCAGGTGCGTGGAGGCCGCTCTGGCCCGGACGGTGAAGCTCCCTGCGCTGGAGAAGGGCGCCGAGCCCGTGAAGGGCCAGGCCCAGGTGGTCCACGTGGCCAACGTCAGCCCCACGGTCACCTGGGGCAACAACGAGGCGTCGGACATCGTGGGCGCCATCCGGCTCGCGCAGCCCACCTGGTGTGATTGCTACGCCGGCTTCACCCAGACCGCGCCGCACACGGTGAAGGCCTGGGTCAAGGCGCTCAAGGGCACCACGAGCATCTCCGAGGTGGTGTGGACGCCGGTGACGGAGACGAAGCCGCCCGCGCAGCTCCTCGAGTCGAAGAAGAACGGGACGCCGGGTGCTGCGGCGGCGCCGCCCGCGGGACCGACGGTCTCCCCCGAGGAGAAGAGGCTGACGGAGTGCCTCTCCGGCAAGCTGCAGCAGCTCCAGCTGACGGCGGCCCCCACGCAGGACCGCGTCCTCCCCTACACCTTCGAGTTCGTGAACTCGAGGGTCGCGGGCGCCGCGCCCAACGCCACGCCCGAGCTGGCCTTCCGCCACCTGGACGCGCTCCGCGCCTCCGAGCAGGCCCAGTCCGCCATGGCGTCCGGCGACTGGACCGCCAGCCTCAGCCGGTTCAACGACCTGGCCGTCCGCTACAACAAGCGCGACAAGAAGGTCGCCTACAAGCAGGTGAAGGACCAGTGCGCCACGCGCGTGAAGGCCTCCAACGCCTGGCTCGCGCAGGTGGACGAGCAGGTGGACGTGGAGAAGCGCATGGTGGCGCTCGCCCAGGAGCAGGCCGCCAAGGCCGAGGGCTGGACGGAGGTCGCCGCGAAGACCAGTGAGGAGCTCGCCAAGACGGAGGCGGCCCGCAAGGAGGTGCTGAAGCTCCGCGACGACGACGTCGCCGCCTGCAAGAAGCTGCCGTAGGTCGCCACGGCGGCCCACCGGGTTGCAACAGGCCCCTCCCCTCGGACGCGTCGAGGGTGAGGGGCTCTTCGTTTCCCGGGGGGAGCCGCTTCAGGCGGCGTTGCTGTTGTCGTTGGCCGCCACGGCCTCGCGCAGGTGCACGGACACCTGCTTGGAGATGCCGGGCTCCTCCATGGTGACGCCGTACAGGCTGTCGGCGATCTCCATGGTCCGCTTGTTGTGGGTGATGAGGATGAACTGCGACGTCCCGCTCATCTCCCGCACCATGTCGTTGTAGCGGCCCACGTTGCCCTCATCGAGCGGCGCGTCCACCTCGTCCAGGAGGCAGAACGGCGTGGGCTTGATGAGGAAGATGCCGAAGATGAGCGCCACCGCGGTGAGCGCCTTCTCGCCGCCGGACAGCAGGCTGACGCTCTGGAGCTTCTTGCCGGGCGGCTGGGCCACGATCTCCACGCCCGGCTCCCCGCCGGGGCCCTCGCTCGTCAGCACCAGGCCCGCACGTCCTCCGCCGAAGAGGCGCGGGAAGACGGCCTGGAACTTCTCGTTGACGATGTCGAAGGTCTGCTTGAAGCGCTCGCGGCTCGTCGCATCGATCTTCGCGATGGCCTCCTCGAGCTGGACGAGGCTCTCGGTGAGGTCCGTCCGCTGACGCGCGAGGAACGCGTAGCGCCCTTCGAGCTCGGCGTGCTCCTCGATGGCCGTCACGTTCACCTCACCGAGCCGCTCCAGCTGGCCGCGCAGCTCCTTCAGCTGCTGCTCGGACTCCGCATCGAGCGGCGGCTTGAGGTGGTAGTCCTGCAGCGCATGGACGAGCTCCACGCCGTGGCGCTCGAGGATGCCCTCCTCGAGGTGGACGAGCTCGAGGGCGAGCTCGCGCTCACGGAGGGAGGTCTGCGAGAGCCCATGGGTGAGCGTGTCCAGTCGGCCCCGCTGCTCGCGCAGGGCGCCCTCCTCCTCGCGGGCGACGCCGGAGAGGGCGTGGTGGGACTCGCGGCGCGTGTCCAGCTCCTCCCTGGAGCGGGCGCACTCGGCGGCGCGGGTCTCGCGCTCGGTGCGCGTCTGCTCGATGCGGCGGTGGAGCTCCTCCACCCGCGTGGCGCCCTCGCGGGCCATGGACTCCTGCCGGGCCTGGCGCGTGAGGAGCTCGTCGCGCTGGCCGAGCAGTGACTCGAGCTCCTTGCGCGTCGAGTCCCCGCGCTCGCTGTTGGAGGCCACGCGGACGCGCAGGGAGAGCACCTCCTGTGTGTGCGTCTCGAGGGTGCCGCGCAGGGTGACGAGCTCCGCCCCCTGCTCGCGCACGCGCTCCTCCCGCGCCTGGCGGTCCGCCTGTCCCTGCACCACCTGGCCGCGGCTGTCCGCCTCCTCGGCGCTCAAGGAGGACAGCGCGTCCTGGAGCTGTGACTCGTCCCGGGCGAGCGCGGAGAGCCGCTCGCGCACCCGCGCCAGGTCCTCGCCCGCGCGGTGGAGGTCCTTCTGCTCTGCGGCGAGCTTGAGCTCCTCGGCGTGGCGGTTCTTCTCCAGCCCCTTGAGGACGCCCTCCGTCTGGCCCATCTGCTTCTGGAGGGAGTAGTGGCGGGTGAGGATCTCGTTGTAGCGCTCCTCCACCCGCGCCACCTCGAGGGCCAGCTCGGCCACCTCGCGCTTCTTGTGGAGCGCACCCACCGCCGCACCCTCCAGGGTGCCTCCCGTCAGCGAGCCGTCGGGGCGGACCACGTCGCCCTCGAGCGTCACCAGGGTGTAGCGGGCGCCCCCGGCGCGGGCATAGGCCTCCGCGGCGGAGAGGTCCGTCACGATGACCACGTCCCCGAGCAGCCTCCGCACCACCGGCTCGAGCGCCGGCTCCACGGTCACCTCGGAGAGCGCGTGGGCCAGCACGCCCTCGTGGGAGAGGTCCGGTGCAGGCAGCGCGTCACCCGACACCCCTCCGTCCACCGGAGCGCTCTCCACCGGGAGGCCATCCACCGGGAGGCCATCCACCGGGAGGCCATCCACCGGGAGG
>JAKEEX010000251.1 GCA_022616315.1 Myxococcaceae bacterium | reverse complement strand
CTGGGCAAACGTCAACGTGCTCGACCAGAGCAACAACGCCAACCGCTCGCTCTCCTTCGTCAACCAGCTGTGGAACATGCTGGCCCTGGCGGAGATCATCGCCAAGGGCGCGCTCATGCGCGACGAGTCCCGCGGCGCGCACTACAAGCCGGAGTTCAGCCTCCCCGAGCCGAAGACGAAGGACCCGCGCGAGGATCCGGCCTGGATGGAGCTCTGGAAGAAGCGCCACGAGAAGTGGGCGAAGACCACCATGGCCCGGGCGAACTCCGCCGGCGGCGTGGACATCTCCTACGCGGACATCCCCACCAACGTGCTGGAGCCCGAGCCGCGCTGGTACGCCTGACGCCTGCCCGGGCGCTCCCATCCGAAAGAGACTCTGAAAGGACACACGACATGCAGGAGACCAGCACGGGCGCCCAGCGGTTCGTCACCTTCCGCATCTGGCGGCAGGAGAGCCGGAACGCGCCGGGGGGGTTCGAGGAGTTCCGCATCCCGTACCGCAAGGGCCTCAACGTCATCAGCTGCCTGATGGAGATCCAGCGCAACCCCGTCACCGCCGACGGGCGGAAGACCACCCCGGTCGTGTGGGACTCCAACTGCCTCGAGGAGGTCTGCGGCAGCTGCACAATGAACATCAACGGCCGGGTCCGGATGGCCTGCTCGGCGCTGGTGGACCGGCTGGAGCAGCCCATCACCCTCGAGCCGCTGAAGAAGTTCCCGCTGGATCGCGACCTGGTCGTGGACCGCGAGCGCATGTTCGACTCGCTCAAGCGCGTGAAGGCCTGGATCGACCTGGACGGCACGCACAACCTGGGCCCGGGGCCGCGCCAGAGCCCGAAGGACCAGTCCGTCATGTACGTGC
This sequence comes from Myxococcaceae bacterium, assembly GCA_022616315.1. Classification (GTDB taxonomy): domain Bacteria; phylum Myxococcota; class Myxococcia; order Myxococcales; family Myxococcaceae; genus JAKEEX01. The sequence continues at coordinate 34,670 of JAKEEX010000251.1, read as the reverse complement.
TCTCCACGTGCATGACCTGCGCGGCGTGCGTGGAGGCCTGCCCGCAGGTGACCCAGAACAACGACTTCGTGGGCGCGGCGGCCATCAGCCAGGCGCGGCTCTTCAACATGAACCCGACCGGCGCGCACCAGGCCGAGGACCGCCTCCACGCCCTGATGGAGGACGGTGGCGTGCATGACTGCGGCAAGGCGCAGAACTGCGTCGAGGTCTGCCCCAAGGAGATCCCGCTCACCACGTCCATCGCGGCCATGAACCGCGAGGTGACCAAGCAGGCGGTCAAGGACCTCTTCCAGAAGGAAGGGGAGGCCCACGTGTCGAGCGGCCCCGCCTGACCGGCATCCTTCCGGCACCCTGCGGCTCCAAGTAGCCCCGCTTCACCCTTCGAACGGGGAGGCGGGGCTTCTGCTTTACAGCGTGTGCAACGAGCTCGGCTGTCTGCTCGGAAACGCTTGCCATGGGGGCCGGCTTGGGACATAGGGCGCTCCCGCCCGCGGGCTGAGTCGAGATGCTCCCCGGGCCTTCCTTCCGCTTCGGAGCCTGCCGAGATGAAAATCCACGAGTACCAGGGCAAGGAGATCTTCCGGAAGTACGGCGTGCCGACGCCGCGGGGGATCGTGGTGCACTCGGCCGAGGAGGCGGAGAAGGCAGCCCGGGAGCTCGGGACCAAGGTCACCGTGGTGAAGGCGCAGATCCACGCCGGTGGCCGCGGAAAGGCGGGCGGCGTGAAGCTCGCCAAGAGCCCCGCGGAGGCGAAGGAGTACGCCTCGAAGATGCTCGGCATGATGCTCAAGACGCACCAGACCGGCCCCGAGGGCCAGAAGGTGCGCACCCTCTACGTCGAGGAGGGGCTCGACATCGGCCGCGAGCTGTACCTCGGTGTCACGCTGGACCGCGCCACCAGCCGCGTGACGTTCATGGCCTCCTCCGAGGGCGGCACCGAGATCGAGGAGGTGGCGGAGAAGCACCCGGAGAAGATCTTCCGCGAGGCGGTGGACCCCGCGGTGGGCTTCCAGGACTTCCAGGGCCGCAAGCTGGCCTTCGCCCTCGGCCTCGCCGGTGACACGGTGAGCAAGTTCGTGGGCTTCTGCCGCGCCCTCTACAAGGTCTTCATCGAGACGGACGCGTCGCTCGTGGAGATCAACCCGCTCGTCATCCTCAAGGACGGCGGCGTCATCGCGCTCGATGCGAAGGTGGACTTCGACGACAACGCGCTCTACCGCCACAAGGACCTCCTGGCGTACCGCGACATCCACGAGGAGGACCCCACCGAGGCCAAGGCCAAGGAGTGGGACCTCGCGTTCATCAAGCTCGACGGCAACATCGGCTGCATGGTGAACGGCGCGGGCCTGGCCATGGCCACCATGGACACCATCAAGCTGGTGGGCGGCAACCCGGCCAACTTCCTGGACGTGGGCGGCGGCGCGAGCAAGGAGAAGGTGACGGCGGCCTTCAAGCTCATCCTCGCCGACCCGACCGTGAAGGCGGTGCTCATCAACATCTTCGGCGGCATCATGAAGTGCGACGTCATCGCCGAGGGTGTCATCGCCGCGGCGAAGGAGGTCGAGCTGAAGGTGCCCCTCGTGGTGCGCCTCGAGGGCACCAACGTGGAGAAGGGCAAGGAGATCCTCCGGAACTCCGGCCTCGCCATCACCCCTGCGGACAACCTGCGCCAGGCGGCCGAGAAGGCCATGGCCGCAGTGAAGGGCAAGTGAGCCCCCGCGGGAACTCCCACTCCAACGACGACTTCCGAGCAGGAGAGGTAAGCCTCAGATGAGCATCCTCATCGACAACAACACGCGGGTCCTCTGCCAGGGCATCACCGGCTCTGCGGGCTCCTTCCACTCCAAGCAGATGCTGGAGTACGGGACCAAGCTCGTGGCCGGCGTGACGCCGGGCAAGGGCGGGACGAAGTTCGAGGACAAGGTCCCCGTCTTCAACACCGTCTCCCAGGCGGTGAAGGAGACCGGCGCCAACGTCAGCATCATCTTCGTGCCTCCCCCCTTCGCGGCGGACTCCATCATGGAGGCTGCCGACGCCGGCGTGCCGCTCATCATCACCATCACCGAGGGCATCCCGGTGCTCGACATGGTGAAGGCCAAGCGCTACCTGCAGGACAAGCCGGGCGTGCGGCTCATCGGCCCCAACTGCCCCGGCGTCATCACCCCGGGCGCGAAGTGCAAGATCGGCATCATGCCGGGGCACATCCACAAGCCGGGCCGGATCGGCGTGGTGAGCCGCTCCGGCACGCTCACCTACGAGGCGGTCCACCAGCTCACGCAGCTGGGCCTGGGCCAGTCCACGGCGGTGGGCATCGGCGGGGATCCGGTGAACGGCACCAACTTCGTGGACGTCCTGAAGATGTTCCAGGCCGACCCGGAGACGGACGCCGTCATCATGATTGGTGAGATTGGCGGCTCCGCGGAGGAGGAGGCGGCGGCCTGGGCGAAGAAGGAGTTCACCAAGCCCATCGCCGGGTTCATCGCGGGTGCCTCCGCGCCCCCGGGCAAGCGCATGGGTCACGCGGGCGCCATCATCTCCGGTGGCAAGGGCACGGCGGCAGAGAAGATCGCCGCGATGCGGGACGCCGGTTTCGTGATGGCGGACTCCCCCTCCGAGCTCGGCACCACACTGCAGGAGGCCCTGCGGCGCGGCCCGGCGAAGAAGTAGAGCAGCGCCCCTGACGACGTACCCCACTCGCGCGCCCGTCCGCTGCCGGCGGGCGCTCTGGAAGGAATCAGCACATGGCCATCGAGCGCACGCTGTCCATCATCAAGCCGGACGGACTGGAGAAGGGCGTCATCGGGAAGATCATCTCCCGCTTCGAGGAGAGCGGCCTGAAGCCCGTGGCCATCCGCCTCCAGCAGCTGTCCACCCGGGACGCCGAGGGGTTCTACGCGGTCCACAAGGCGCGGCCCTTCTTCAAGGACCTCGTGGGCTTCATGGCCTCCGGCCCCGTGGTGCTCATGGTGCTGGAGGGTGAGAACGCCATCGCGAAGAACCGCGAGCTGATGGGCGCCACGGACCCGGCCAAGGCGGCTCCCGGCACCATCCGCAAGGACTTCGCCACGAGCATCGACCAGAACACGGTGCACGGCTCCGACAGCCTGGACAACGCGAAGACCGAGATCGCGTACTTCTTCCGGGACACCGAGGTCCAGCCGTACACGTACCGCAAGTAGCGCAACCAGCCCCTCTCCCCCTCGGAGAGGGTCGGGGTAAGGGCAAGCGGCAACACCGGCCCCACCTGCGCTCGATCGTTCCGGCCCGGTGCGCCCCGTCCACAGGGGCATGCCGGGCCGTCGTCGTCCGGACGCCCGGCCCCCTACGACCGACGCGCCATCGCTTTGACGCCCAATGGGGCACTGTGGGAAGCAACGCGCCTGCCTGCAAGGTTCTCCCTCTGATGTCCGAGACCTCCCAACAGACCCCCTCTGCGACGACCACGGCGCCTGCTCCGCCCGCAGACCTGCTGAGCATGACGATCGAGGAGCTCAAGGCGTGGGTGGCCGAGCAGCTGGGCGAGCGCCCCTTCCGTGGTGCGCAGCTCTACACCTGGCTCCACCAGCGCGGCGCCGAGTCCTTCGACGAGATGACGGACCTGTCCAAGGCGATGCGGCAGAAGCTCTCGGAGCAGGCCCGCATCGCGCCGCTCTCGAAGGACCTCGAGCAGCGGTCCGTGGATGGAACCATCAAGTACCGCTGGCGGACGCACGACGGCCGGCTCATCGAGTCCGTCTACATGCCCGCCGAGGACCGCAAGACGCTCTGCGTGTCCACCCAGGTCGGCTGCGCCATGGCCTGCGCGTTCTGCATGACCGGCACCCTGGGGCTCAAGCGCAACCTGACGCCCGGGGAGATCGTCGCCCAGGTGCACGCGGTGAACCGCGAGGTGCGCCGGAACGAGGGGCACGAGACCTTCCGCCCGCTCACCAACCTGGTGTTCATGGGAATGGGCGAGCCCCTGCACAACTTCGAGAACCTCAAGAAGTCGCTCGCCATCCTGCAGAGCGAGGAGGGGCCCAACTTCTCGCACCGGCACATCACCGTCTCCACCGTGGGGCTCGTGCCCATGATCGAGAGGCTGGGCCGGGAGACGGACGTCAAGCTCGCCATCTCGCTCAACGCGAGCACCGACGAGCAGCGCAGCCGGATGATGCCCGTCAACCGGAAGTGGAACATCGCGGCGCTCCTCGACGCCTGCCGCACCTTCCCCATGCGCCAGGGGCGCCGCATCACCTTCGAGTACGTCCTCCTCCAGGGCGTGAACGACGCGGACGAGGACGCCCACCGCCTGGTGGAGCTGCTCAAGGACATCCCGGCGAAGGTCAACCTCATCCCCTACAACGAGAACCCGGGGCTCGGGTTCAGGAGCGTGGGGGAGGAGCGGGCGGAGGCCTTCCGGGACATCCTGGCGGAGGGGCACGTGGCCGCCTTCGTCCGCAGGAACCGCGGCCGGGACATTGCAGCAGCCTGTGGCCAGCTGGCGAACCGGGAGGGCCCGGACGCCCAGCAAGCGGCACCGGGGACTTGACATCCTTGACACTTCCGGGGGCCTACCGCTAGAAGCGCCCCCCTTCCTCAACCTTTCGGAATCTGGAGCTCCAAGATGGCAGTTGTCCTCCGGCTGGCGCGCGCTGGCGCGAAGAAGCGGCCCTATTACCACGTGGTGGCCACCGACTCGCGCAATCCCCGTGATGGGAAGTTCATCGAGGCAGTGGGGGCTTACGACCCCAACCTCGAGCCCCCGAAGGTCGAGTTCAACCAGGAGCGGCTCGACTACTGGCTGAAGACCGGCGCCAAGCCGTCGGACACCGTGGCGGACCTCATCAAGCGGAACGCCAAGGCCAAGCCGCAGGCCTGATGCCGGGCCGAGTCTGACCGAGACTCCGGACCCAAGCTCGAAGACCGTGGAAGGTCTCATCCTCTACATCGCGCGAGGGCTGGTGGACGCGCCGGAGCAGGTCGAGGTGAAGGCCTCGGACGCCGAGGGTGTCCGCCTGTTCGAGCTCAAGGTGGCCCCCGGGGACGTCGGGAAGGTCATCGGACGGGACGGGCGCACCGTCAACGCGCTCCGGACGCTGCTGTCCGCGGCGGCCCAGAAGCAGGGCGTGAAGGCCCGCCTGGAGCTCCTGGACGACCGCCGCAACCCACCGGCCGCGACCCCGCCCTCAGCTGCTCCGGCGACGGAGTCGTGAGCCGCCGCGCATACCTCGAGGTGGGCTTCGTCGCCCGCGCCCACGGCCTCAAGGGCGAGGTGGGTGTGCGCACCTTCGATCCGGCCTCGGACACGCTCCTCGAGGTGAAGCGCGTCCTGGTCAGGCCACGGAGCGGGCCCGAGCGCGTGCTCGTGCTCGAGTCGGTGCGGCCCACGCCGAAGGAGCTCCTCGTTCTCTTCGAGGGCTTCGCGCGGCGCGAGGAGTCCGAGGCGCTCGTGGGCGCGGCGGTGCTCGCATTCCGGGAGGACCTGGAGGCGCCCGCCGAGGGCCAGTTCTTCCAGGGAGACCTGGTCGGCCTCACCGCGCGGAGCGAGCAGGGCGAGGAGCTCGGGCGCGTGGAGGAGCTCTGGAGCTCGGGCGAGGTGCCCAACCTCGTCATCCGCGGAGGGCCAAGGGGAGAGCTCCTGGTGCCCTTCGCGGACGAGTTCGTGCCCGAGGTGGACCTCGAGCGAGGGCTCGTGGTGGTGCGGCCGCCCGAGTACGCCGAGTAGCGCGAGAGCCCGAGGAGCAGGCCTTTGACGTCCCCCCTGCGCGTGGAGCTGCTGACCCTCTTCCCCGAGATGGTGGAGGGCTACCTGTCCGCGAGCATCCTGGGCAAGGCGCGCGCACGTGGCCTCCTCGACGTCCAGGTGACGAACGTCCGCGACTTCGCGACCGGAAAGCACCGGGTGACGGACGACACACCCTACGGTGGCGGCGCCGGGATGGTGATGAAGGTCGAGCCCCTCACGGCCGCCCTCCGCGCCGCTCGCGCGCGCCTGCCGGACGCGCGGGTGCTCGTGATGAGCCCGAGGGGCCGCCCGCTGACACAGGCGGTGGCGCGCGAGCTCGCAGCGGGGGGCGTCCCCCTGGTGCTCGTCTGTGGGCGCTACGAGGGCGTGGACGAGCGGGTGATGGCGGAGGTGGACGGCGAGGTCTCCATGGGCGACTTCGTTCTCACCGGAGGCGAGCTGGCTGCCCTCGCGGTGGTGGACTCCGTCGCTCGCCTGGTGCCGGGCGTCCTGGGGAACGAGGGCTCGATCGGAAGTGAGAGCTTCGAGGAAGGCCTGCTCGAGTATCCGCACTACACCCGCCCTCCGGTGTTCGAAGGGAGGGAGGTCCCGGAGGTCCTCCAGGGCGGGGACCACGCACGGATCGCCCGCTGGAGGCGCTGGCATGCCCTCCAGCTGACGCGCCAGCGAAGGCCGGACTTGTTCGCCCAACTGATGCTGAGCAAGCAGGACATCGAGCTCCTCGGCCGACGGGAGGAGGAGCTCTGAGCCCGGCATGACTTTGTCTTGTCGGGCCGGGGGCGCTGTGGTAGGTCCGCGCGCTCGCTTTTGTTCCCGTGACGGGGAAACAGCTTCACGGAGTATCGCCATGCGCCCCAGCGCTATCGAGTACATCAATTCCAAGCAGCTCCGGAAGGACGTGGTGGACTTCCGCACCGGGGACACCGTGCGCGTCCACTGGCGCGTGAAGGAGGGTGAAAAGGAGCGCACCCAGCCGTTCGAGGGCGTGGTCATCCGCAAGACGCGCGGCGCCAACGCGGCCACGTTCACCGTGCGCAAGGTGTCCTACGGCGTGGGCGTGGAGCGCATCTTCCCGCTGCACAGCCCCCGCTACGAGCGCATCGAGGTGCTGACGCGCGGCAGTGTCAACCGCAACCGCCTCTTCTACCTCCGCAACCTGAGGGGCAAGGCGGCCCGCCTCGAGACGGCCGAGGAGGCCAGCGGGAAGGGCGCCAAGGCCTGAGAGCACGCGCGTGACGCCCGGAAGGGACCGTCACGCGGGGTGGACCCGAAGCGCGCCGTGCAGGCAGCTCCCGGCATGGGGAGAGCCCGCAAAGGCGCGCTTCGTCGTTGCGGGCCCACACGGCACTACTCTGCGCGCCCGGGGGGCGTTCTCCAGTAGACTCCCCGGAAGTCCATGCACCTGCTCGAGGCCGCCATCCAGGGAGTGCGGGGGTTCTCGCCCTCGCTTCGATTCACCCTCAAGACCGGGTACACGGTGCTGCACCCGTCCGCTGCGGAGTCAGCGCCGCTCGGCACGTTGGTCGCGGCAGTGCTGTGCGCGGACGGCCGGGGAGAGGACGCGGGGCTCAGCGCCCAGGCCGAGCGTCCCGGCCGGGTGGCGCTGGCGTTCGCGGGGAATGACGGGAGCCTGTACCGCCTGATGCGAGAGCTCGGGGGCAAGGCCAGCCTCCAGCGGATGAACCGCACCGCTCAGACACCGGAGACGGTGGCGCAGGACCCACAGGGAATCCTCGAGGGACTCCGCGGTGCCGCCGGGGTTCCCGGCCGCGCCACGTTCGAGGCGCTCTGGGTGCTGTCAGGGAGTCGTTGGCCCTCGGTCCGCGCGAAGCAGAAGGCGCGTCCCGCACCTGGAGGGACGACCACGTCCGGGCTCCAGGCGGCTGTCCTGGTGACGGCCGCCACGGACGTGAGGGCGGCACGTGCCCGACTGGCGGAGCTCGAAGGCGAGCTCGCGCTGTCCCGCGAGGTGGCCCAGGTCCAGTTCGAGGCGGATGGCGTCGAGTCCGAGCTGTACCAGCTGACCACGCAATCCGATGCCTCGGAGAGACCTCGCCAGGCACTGGCGCAGGCGGAAGCCGCGCTCGCGAAGGCTCCGACGCCCACCTCGCTGGGGCTCCCGGAGGACATCGTCGCGCGCGCCGAGCGGTTTCCTGCCCTCCTGAGGCGACGGGACGAGCAGCTCGCGAGGCTCGCCGCGGAGCGGGAGAGGGTGGAGGAGGCGCCTGACACGTCCGCAGACGTGGAGCCGCTGACACGAGACCGGGCCTTCCTGGCGTCCGTGGTGGGCGGCCTGCTGCTCCCGGTCCTGGGTGCGGTGCTCGACGGCGGGCTCCGGTATCTGGCCCTCCTCGGGATCCCGGTGTTCGGAGTCGCGGCCATCCGGGCGCTCCGGTTCGTCGAGGCCCTCCAGCAGAGCCAGCAGGGGGTCCGCAAGGGCGGCATGACGGCGGCGCGGGAGCGGAAGATTCTCGACGAGTTCGAGGCCGAGGCGGCCCCGGTGGTGAAGGCCATGGCGCTGCTTCGGGTCGAGACGCCCTCGGAGCTGGTCGCGGCGCTCTCGGAGCACCCGGCCCTTCGCGCGGAGGTCCAGCGTCAGCGTGAGGCGCTCGCGCTCGCCGAGAGGGATCCGACGCAGCAGGCCGGCAAGGCGCGGCAGGACGCGCTGCGCGCACAGCTCGCACGACTCAACGCGGAGCTGGAGCAGAAGGGCAGCTATGTGCGTGACGTGCGCGAGGTGGAGCGGGACGTCGCGCGCGTGCGTGAGTCCATCGCGCTCGCGCAGTCGGGCGCTGCGGGGACGGGCGACGCCCCGGGTGCGCCCAGCGGCCCCCTCGAGGATCCCTGCCCTGGCCTCCTCGGCTCCGCCGCGGAGCTGCTCCAGACCGACCTCGCGGCGACTGCGGGACTCGTGCGTGACCGCCTGCAGCAGTACTTCGCCGCGCTGACGGACAAGCGGTATGGACCGGTGGAGCTCGCGCCGACGGGAAAGGCGACCGTCCAGGCGGGTGCCCAGCGTGTGCCGGCCACCTCCCTGCCGCCGAAGGACCTGGACCTCCTCTACCTCGCGCTCCGGCTGACCCTGGTCGAGAAGCTTGCGGCGAAGGTGAAGCTCCCCCTCGTGGTGGAGGATCCCCTCGGGAGCCTGGACGAGGCCAAGTTCGGACTCGTCTCCCGCATGCTGAAGCACCTGGGCACGCTCACGCAGGTGGTGCAGGTCACCCGCCACCCCGCCTTCGTGTCGGACTCCACGGCTACGCTCTGACCCGTGGAACCAACTCGAGCGCAAGTCGGAACAGAAGCGGAGGAGGCAGCAGTCAGCTTCCTCCAGGGCGAAGGCTACCGTGTGCTGGCACGCAACTTCCGCTGCCGCCACGGGGAGCTGGACGTGGTGGTCGAGCGCGGAGAGGTCCTCGCGTTCGTGGAGGTGCGCATGCGCTCCACCTCCATCTGGGGAGACCCGGCCCTCACGGTGTCCCACGCCAAGCAGCGCCGGGTGGTGCGCACCGCGCTCCATTTCCTCCACGCCCGGCGGCTGCCTCCACGCGCTATCCGCTTCGACGTCATCTCCATCGTGGGGCGAGGGGAGGGGGCGGAGCTCGAGCACATCCCGGACGCATTCGACGCCGGGCAGTAAGCTCGTGCGCTCCATGCCCGGAACGCTCTTCCTGGTGGCCACGCCCATCGGAAACCTGCAGGACATTACCGCACGCGCCGTGGACACGCTCAGGAGCGTGTCCTTCATCGTCTGCGAGGACACACGTCACTCGCGCGTGCTGTTCGAGCACCTCGGAATCTCGGCGGAGACCGTGAGCCTTCCGGCGTTCGCAGAGGGTCAGAGGGCGGGGCGCATCCTCGAGCGGCTCGTGGCCGGAGAGTCCTGTGCGCTCGTGACGGATGCGGGCAGCCCGGCCATCAGCGATCCAGGTGAGACGCTCGTGGCCGAGGCGGTCGCACGCGGAGTGCCCGTGGTGCCGGTGCCCGGGCCGGCGGCGCTCGTCGCGGCGCTCTCGGCGTCGGGGCTCCCGACCGGGCGCTTCCACTTCCTGGGCTTCCTGCCGCGGGGGGGGCCGGAGCGGCGTGCCATGCTGGAGGAGGTGGCGCCCTTGAGCGCCACGCTGGTCTTCTACGAGTCCCCACGCAGACTTGCCGACACGCTGTCCGAGCTCGCTCAGGTGCTCGGTGGGCAGCGGCGCGCTGCGGTGGCGCGGGAGCTCACCAAGCGGTACGAGGAGTTCGTGCGCGACACCCTCGTCGGCCTCGCGACGCGCTATGCGAACGCGGAGGTGCTCGGCGAGGTCGTGGTGGTGGTCGAGGGCCGGCGAGGCGAGGCCCGCTGGACGGAGGGGGAGGTCCGGAGCGCGCTCGAGGCGGGGCTCGCGCGCGGCGAGCGCCTGAAACTCCTCTCGAACGAGGTGGCCAGGGCCGCCGGCTGGCCCAGCGCCGAGGTCTACAAGCTCGGCGTCCAGCTCAAGGGGCGCTAGCCCTCAGGCCCTCAGAAGTTGAACTCCACCGCCGCGCGCAGCTCGAAGGTGGTCATGTCCACCGCGCGGAAGCGCCGCGTGGGAGCGTCCACGCGGTAGTCGAAGTTCGGGTTCGCCTCAATCGCCGAGTCCAGATCCACCGTTCCGTTGCCATTCAGGTCCCTGCCCACGTCCTCGGCGGTCAAGCCGTGGTCGGTGACATAGGAGACGCGCGCACTCGCGGTGAGCCGGAAGAAGTCCGCAGGGATGGCGACGAGGCCGAGGCTGCCGCCCATCTGCACGTAGTCCTCCGTGCGCAGCAGCTTGTGCAGGAGCCCGCTGAGCGGGTTGTAGTAGCGGCCCGGACCGACGTAGTTCAGGTGACCGCTCAGGTCGAGCGCGAAGCGGCTCTGCTTCGCCGTGTCCTCTCCGAGGTTGAGCTCGGTGCCGAACATGATGCTGCCGGTCTGGGGTGCCTGGATACCGGTCTCGGAGCGAGACCATGCGTCCGAGCCGCAGTTCTGCGGGCGCGCCATGGAGCTGGAGTCCGCGTGGTCGCAGTTGGAGTACCAGCCCGGCCCACGGTACGGCAGCGTGTAGGAGGCCTTGAAGTAGGGGTCCGCAACGCCGAACCGCCGGGAGAGGGCGGTCGAGAAGGTATAGCGGTGGTTGCGGTCACCGAACGTTCCACGCTCCGTCGCCGCGGTGGCGATGGTCGGATCCAGCATCTGGGCCGTGGGCGCCTCGTAGTCGAAGGACAGCACCCAGTTGGGCTTCGTCCAGTCGCGCTGCTGGTTGAGGACCCCGTAGGTGATGCCGAAGCGCAGGTTCCCCAGACCGCCGCGGTACGCGGCCCAGCTGTCCGGCGTCCCGAACAGGGGCGCAGCCTGCGCACCCGTCGTCGGGCAGCTGGGGTCGCTCAGTCCGCCATCCGCCCCGACGCAGTTGTTGAGGACCGTTGAAGACTGCTCGGGGTTCTCGAGCGCGCCGGAGAGCCGCCAGGACTCGTCCTTCGCGAAGACCAGTGGCAAGCCGAAGCGAAGCTCGACGTCCGGCGAGATGCCCAGACGCAGGTCCATGTTCATGCGTGCATCGATGCCCGAGTAGAAGAGCTCGGGCACGTAGCCGGGCAGCGGCGTGGTGTACCCGGGCTTCAGGACGTTGGGCGGGACCTCGCCGGGGGCCACTGGCGGGGCCTCGCGGAAGATCGCGGAGCGCGTCAGCGTGCGCTCGAACCCCACACTCATCACGAGCCCCAGCGGATCCTTCTCCTCGAACGAGGTGACGACCCGGGTGACTTCAGCAGCGCTCGCCGACACCGAGCACACCACGGCGGAACCCACCAGCACGGCACGCAGTCGACGCATCCAAACCCTCGGAACTTCTTGGGAATCGGGCTGGACGCTACGGGCCGGTGGTGAGGGCTGTCAAGGAATGCGTGGAGTGCGACGGAGCGGAAGCGCGTGTCCGGTGTCAGCGCGAGGCAGAGGACGTCCCACCCGCACCGAGCAGTCCATCCAGACGGCTCCGCTCCGCTGCGAACGCGTCACGCGCGACGGCAGTGAGGCTGCGGCGGTAGGTGCGGTGGTGGTCGAAGGGGTCCAGCACCTTCGTCTCGCCGAGCATCATCTGGTAGTGCAGGTGGGGCGCAAACGAACGCCCGCTGTTGCCGCTCTTCGCGAGCACCTGGCCCGGCGAGACGCGGTTGCCGACGCGGACGTCGGAGGGGAGCTCGTCGAGGTGCAGGAAGAGGACCTTCCGACCACGGCCTCCGTTCTCCGTCAGCTCGAGGCAGTTGCCGTTGCTGCGGAAGTTCCAGTTGCGGCGGGTGATGACGCCTTCGAAGGGAGCCTTCACCGGAGTGCCGACCGGGGCCTTGAAGTCCACGCCCTTGTGGCGCCGGCCATCCTTGAGCAGGGAGGTCACCTGCTCATAGTCGTCCATGGGGCTGTTCTCGAGGCGAAGCTCCAGCTCCTCACCACCTGGCTGGTAGAACCGCGCGAAGCCCTCGCCCGGCGCCTTGAAGCGGTAGGCCGCGAAGGTCTGGCCCTTCTTGCCGCTCGTGAAGCGCACGGCGTGGACGAGGGGCTCCTCACCTGGAGGCAGCTCGTACACGACGTCCAGGGCGTCTCCCTTCATGAGGTCACCCGGGACACTCACCCACCACACGAGAGAACGGTTCACCACCTGCGCGAGCGCCGGAGCCACGCTGGCACCGGCCGCCTCCGCGAGCGCCGTCTCCAGGGGCCCGTTGATGCGCACCGAGGCCCGCAGATGGCCATGCTGCCCAGCGGCGGAAGGCGCACCAGCGCCCATGGTCTGCGATCCCGTCACCGACGACGTGGTCGTTGACGTTGACGTGGTCGTAGACGTGGACGGCGACGGCATCTGCGCCATCACCGAGCCCACCCCCGGTCCCGCCCGCTCCCCGGTCAGCGCAGCCCCCGTCGGCGCCACCGCAAGCGCCGCGCCTGTCGGGGCCACCGCCACGGAAGCCGCACTCGCCGGAGCCGGCGCCGCGCCCTCCTGTCGCGTCTTCCCCTTCCACACCCAGTAGACCCCGCCGCTCATTCCCCCCATCAGCAGGGACGTGACGAGCACCTTGCCCATCGGATTGGAGCGGCGATGGGGGCCGAGCGTCGGCAGGGGTGGCTTGCGCGCCATGGAGTCCTCGGAAGCGGGGCAGGAGGAAGGGAAGGGTGCCGCAACTCGGCGGGCCCCGAACGGGCCCAAAGTCGCGGTTATTTCTCCTGCAATCAACGCCCGTCCCCACGCCCGTGGGGAGAGCGAGCAGGACGGCCCCTACTCCTCGTCCTCGCGACCGTCCGAAGCGGACTCGCGCAGGCCGAACTCCTTCATCTTCGTCTGGAGCGACTTGCGGCTGATCTGCAGGAGCCTCGCGGCGCGCGTGACGTTGCCCCCCGTCTCCTCCAGCGCGCGCTGGATGAGGTCCCGCTCGAGCTCCGCCGCCTTCATCCGGACGATGTCCTTGAGCCCCCCCTCGCCGGACGGGACGGCCTCGGGCGCTGGAGGGGCTCCGACGCCCGGGGCGGCAGGGGCGCCTGCTCGCACCGAGACGGGCAGGTCCTCGGCCTGGACGAGCGGTCCGTCCGCGAACAGGACGACGCGCTCCATCAGGTTCTCCAGCTCGCGGATGTTTCCGGGCCATGCGTAGGCCTGGAGCGCCGCCAGGCACTCGTCGCTGAGCCCCTGCAGGGCCTTGCCGAGGCGACGGTTGTACTTGTCCAGGAAGTGGCGCGCGAGCATCGGAATGTCACTCGTGCGCTCGCGCAGCGCGGGCAGCCGGATGGGCACCACGGCCAGGCGGTAGTAGAGGTCCTTGCGGAAGCGCCCCGCGTCGATCTCCGCCTGGAGCTCCCGGTTGGTGGCGGCGATGAGGCGCACGTCCACGCGCACCGTCTTGATGCCCCCGACGCGCTCGAACTCGCTCTCCTGGAGCGAGCGGAGGAGCTTCACCTGCATCTCCACCGGAATCTCACCGATCTCGTCCAGGAAGAGCGTGCCTCCGTCCGCGAGCTCGAAGCGCCCCGGCTTGGACGTCACCGCACCGGTGAAGGCGCCCCGCTCGTAGCCGAAGAGCTCGGACTCCATCAGGTCCTTGGGGATGGCCGCGCAGTTGATCTTGATGAACGGCCTCTCGCGGCGCGGGCTGCCCTCGTGCAGGGCCGTGGCCACGAGCTCCTTGCCGGTGCCGCTCTCCCCGCTGATGAGGACGGTGGAGGGCGTGGCCGCGACCTTGTCGATGATGCGGAAGACCTCCTGCATCTGGGTGGACTCGCCGATGATGGCGCGCGAGCGGTCGTCCGGGCGTGCCGAGCGCAGCGTGCTCTGACGGGTTCGGGCGGCCTTCGCGATGACCGCCGACAGCTCGGTCTGGTCGAAGGGCTTGGTGATGTAGTCGAACGCCCCGGCCTTGATGGCCTCCACCGCGGAGTCCACGGTGCCATGCGCAGTGATGATGACCACGGGCACACCCGGATCCTGCGCGTGGACACCCTTGAGCAGCTCGAGGCCTCCGACCTTCGGCATCACCAGGTCGGTGACGACGATGTCCGCTCCATTCTTGTGGAACTCGGCCAGGCCCTGCTCGCCGTCCTGGGCGACGGTGACGTCGAACCCGTCGCGGCGGAGCATGGTCGCCAGTACCTTGCGGAGGTTGGCCTCGTCATCCACGACGAGGACCCTTGCGATCGAGGCGAGGGCGCGCACGCTACTTGCGCCCCGCGGTGGCGGAACCACCCTCGAGCGTGCAGATGGAGTCGGGGTGCTTGATGCGCAGCATCACCGTCTCGAGCACCCGGAAGGGATGGTTCATCTTCGTCGCGCCCAGGTAGGCGGTGACCATGTCCACACCCACCGCGAGGTCCATGTTCTCCCTTCCCGTGGAGACCACCACACCCGAGTCGCCGCGCAGGCGGTTGGACTGGTAGACGCCGTCGCTCGCGAGCTGGCGGATGGTCTCGATCTCCAGCACCCCCGTCTTCTCGAAGATGCGGTGCAGGAGCGAGTACAGGCGGGGGCTGAGGATGACGGCGTAGGGACCGTAGTGGCCCGCCTCGTTCAGCTTCCGCGTGGCCTCCACCATGGCGTTGTAGCCACCCCCCGACGCTGACCAGTCTCCGAGCGGCACCGTGTTGCGGCCGGTGGCGTTCATCAGCCCCTCGTGTCCGAGCTTCGGAGCGCCGTAGAAGACGAGCTCGTCCTCCATCTGCGCGCAGAGCGCAGCGGCACCGGCGGCGGCGGACACGTCCAGCGGCATGTTGTGGATGCGCGCCGTCTCGATGTCGCGCCAGTGCAGCAGGAAGTCCTTGTAGACGATGGGGATGGTCTTGAACCGCCGGACGTCGGTGAAGACCGCGGCGGTGTCCCGCTCGCCCACGATGTCCACGGCCCCCTCGGAGACACCGGTGTACTCGTCGTCCGGCACGGACTGCACGCCGGCGCCCAGGGGTCCGTACAGGTCCAGGATCCTGCGGGCCACCAGCGTGCGGCGGGCCACCTGGATGACGGTCTCGTTCAGGCGCGCCCACTCCTCCTCGCGGAGCGGGTTCTCGGCGTGTCCCAGGAAGTCAGGCATGGCGACGTCTCTCCAGAGGATAATGCGGGGGCGCGGATCAGGCGCGACGTCCGCGGAGCGAGCCCACGGTGAAGGGGCGTGCGCCGGCAGCAGGGGGCGCGGGGACGGCGTAGACCACCTTCTGAGGCTCCACGGGCACAGGGCCGGTGCCCTCGGGACTGCCCACGGTCAGGGAAGAGGGCTTCTGGACGGCCGCAGGCACAGCGGCCGGCGCGACGGCCCGTGCAGGCGCCGCCTCGGCCGCCTCGAAATGGCCCGGGACGACGCCCGCCGCGAAGAGCTCCTCCTGCCGGGCATCCAGGCTGCGCAACGTGAGTGTGGCCTCTGTGACGTGCTCCTTCTCCTCTTCGGCGAGGTGGAGCAGGAACGCACGCACCTCGGGGCTCTCCGCCTCACGCGCGAGGCGCTCGTACTGGTTGATGGTCTCGAGCTCGCGTGCGAGCACCAGACGGACCCGCTCCAGGTCTGTGCCGGGACGGTCGTTCCTCACCCGGGGGACTGTCGCGGGGGGGCCGAGCGTCCGTCAAGGACGAAGGACGCGCTCCGTCCATCGCGAGCGCTGGCGTAGAGTCCGCAGGCTCCGTGTCGTCCCAACCCATGTCCGCTCCGTCCATGCAAGAGCAAGCTGCCACTCCCGCTCCGGCCCGCAGCAGCACGGAGGCCGGAGGGCGCGGCGCGCTCCTCGTGGCCGCGGGCATCCTGCTCTCGCGCGTGATGGGCCTGGTGCGCGAGCGCGTCTTCGCGCACTACCTCGGCAATTCGCTCGCGGCCGGTGCCTTCAAGGCCGCGCTGCGCATCCCCAACTTCCTCCAGAACCTCTTCGGCGAGGGCGTGCTCTCCGCGTCCTTCATCCCGGTCTATGCGGGGCTGCTCGGCAAGGCGGAGCGGGAGGAGGCGGAGCGGGTGGCCGGCGGCGTCTTCGGGCTTCTCGCGCTCCTGACGGGGGTGCTCACCGCCGCAGGACTCCTCGCCACTCCGCTCATGGTGGACGTCATCGCACCGGGCCTCGAGGGTGGGGTGCGCGAGCTCACCGTCCGGCTGGTGCGCATCCTCTTCCCCGGTGTGGGGCTCCTGGTGATGTCGGCCTGGTGCCTCGGCATCCTCAACAGCCACCGTCGCTTCTTCCTCAGCTATGCGGCGCCGGTGCTCTGGAACCTGGCCCTCATCGCGACGCTGGTGGGGTTCGGTACACGCCTGGAGCAGGACGGCCTCGTCGTCGCGCTCGCATGGGGTGCCGTGGCGGGCAGCATCCTCCAGTTCCTGGTTCAGCTGCCGGAGGTGCTCCGCCTCCTGGGGCGTCTGAGGCCCTCGCTGGGCCTGGGCGTCCCGGGCGTGCGCCGCGTGGTGAGCGCCTTCGGGCCGGTGGTGGTGGGGCGCGGCGTCGTCCAGCTGAGCGCGTACGTGGACACCGCACTGGCCACGCTCGTGTCCGCCCGCGCGCTGGCGGCGCTCACGTACGCGCAGACGCTCTATCTCCTCCCGGTGTCGCTCTTCGGCATGTCCGTGAGCGCGGCGGAGCTCCCCGAGATGGCACGTGCGTCGGGGGACCTGGCGCAAGCAAAGGAGCGCGTCCGCGAGCGGCTGCGGGTCGGGAGCCGGCGCATCACGTTCCTCGTCATCCCCTCGGCGGCCGCCCTCCTCCTGCTCGGCGACGTGGTGACCGCGGCGCTCCTCCAGACGGGTGCCTTCGGGCCCGCGGACACGCGCTTCGTCTGGTACCTGCTGATGGGAGCCACGGTGGGGCTCGTGGCGTCCACGCTCGGACGCCTCTACGCTTCGGCGCTCTACGCCATGGGGGACCCCCGGACACCGCTGCGCTTCGCCGTGGCGCGCGTGGCTCTCGGAGGCTCGCTTGCGGCCACCCTCGTCCTCGGGCTGCGCACCGGTCTGCCGGACGCGGTGCGGACGGCGTTCCTTCCGGCGGCGAGCGGGCTGGCGGCGTGGCTCGAGTTCCTCCTGCTTCGCGCGGCCGTGCGCGGGCGGGTGGGGGAGGCCGGGAAGGAGTCTGGACGTTCGGTTCGACTGTGGGTCGCGGCGCTGGGAGCGGCATGCAGCGCTCTGGGTGTGAAGGCGGCGCTGGTGCATGCCACGGGTGTGGCGCCAGGGCTCCTGGAGGCATGGGGTGGCGCGGTGCTGCCCGCCCCCGCGCTGAACCCCGTCCTCACGGCGGCGCTCGTCCTCGGCACGTTCGGGCTGGTCTACTTCGGAATTGCGCACCTCCTCGGCATCACCGAGGCGTCCACCCTGGGACGGCGCGTGCTCCAGCGGGTGCGGCGGCGCTGAGCGACCGGGTGCCTGCTCGGCTCCCCGCCGGTCCGAGAGGTCGATGGAGTTGCGCACCCCAAAGGTCGCCAGGAGTGAAGGGGAGGCACGTCCGCCGTCGGGGACGGGTGTCGCCCGGCACCTACTCCCTTCCGCGCGGAGGGGACGTGTGCCTAATCTGCGCCGCCCTTCGCCGGCTGGAGTGCGCGGCGTGGGCCATGATTCGGACAGGAAGGTTGTCTGCGGTGAGCAACGAGCAAGGTGGTTCCGGCGGTAGCGGCGGTTTCGGCCCGAAGAAGCCTCGGGCGACCTTTGGCGACGTCATGCTGGGCATCCCGTCGGGTGGGCGCAGCGACGAGCGCGGCGGCGGCCGCGGCGGTGACCGCGGGCGCAAGCCGGAGCGCGAGCGCGGGGAGGGGCGTCC
Organism: Myxococcaceae bacterium; assembly: GCA_022616315.1. GTDB lineage: Bacteria > Myxococcota > Myxococcia > Myxococcales > Myxococcaceae > JAKEEX01. Next base: position 16,695 of record JAKEEX010000251.1, on the reverse strand, counting down.
GGAGCCCCGTTCTGCGGGCGGCGCAGAGCAGCGGCCGCCACGCGGTGAGCAGGAGCGCGGCGGTCGGCGTCAGGAGCCGCGCAAGCCACAGGGACCCATGGTGGTGATCCGCCGTGCGTCGGGTGCCGTGGAGACCCTGGGAGCCCAGGGCGAGCAGCCGGCGGAGGCCGCTGCACCTGCCGCGAGTGAGCCGACCTCCGGCCCGGCCCCGTCCGAGGCCGCTCCGCGCGAGCGAGCACCCCGCCGTCCGCAGGTGACGCCCGCGCCGAGCGGCGCGCTCTACGAGGAGGTCCCCGAGTCGGAGAGCTTCGAGCAGATGTTCGAGGCCTCGGCCTCGAAGCAGGGCGGCATGCCGCAGCGCCGCGGTCCCCGTGTGGGTGCGAAGGTCACCGGCACCATCTTCCAGCTCGGCGCGGACACCGCGTTCGTCAACCTGGGCACGGTCAAGGCCGAGGCCCAGATCGACCTGCGCGAGCTCAAGGACGACGAGGGAATCCTCCGGTACGGCGTGGGCGACACGCTCGAGGCGCACGTCGTGGACGTGGGTGCGAGGGGCATCGTCCTCAGCCGCGCGCTGACGCGGGGCAACGCGTCCTTCGCGCTCCTGGCCGAGGCCGCGGGCACCGGCATTCCCGTGGAGGGGCTGGTGCTCTCCGTCAACAAGGGCGGGCTCGAGGTGGCGGTCGGGGACGTGCGCGCCTTCTGCCCCGTGAGCCAGATCGACGTCCGCTTCGTGGAGAAGCCGGACCAGTTCGTCGGCGAGAAGCTCAAGTTCCGCGTGACGGAGGTCCGGGACCGCAACGTGGTGCTCAGCCGCCGCGCGCTCCTGGAGGAGGAGCTGCGCGCCCAGGCCGAGCGCGTGCGCGCGACGCTCGAGGTCGGCAAGGTGATCCGCGGCAAGGTCGTCAACGTGCGCGACTTCGGTGCGTTCGTGGACCTGGGCGGCCTGGAGGGACTCATCCCGGTGGCGGAGCTGAGCCACCTGCGCGTCGGCCACCCGGGCGAGGTCGTGAAGGTCGGGGACGAGGTCGACGTGGAGGTCCTCCGTCTCGAGCCGGCCCAGCCCTCCTCGCCGGACAAGGCCAAGCACAAGGAGCGCATCACGCTGTCGCTGCGCGCCCTCCAGGAGGACCCGTGGAAGGCGGCCACTGCCGAGCTCAAGGAGGGTGACCGCCTCAAGGGCAAGGTCGTGCGCCTGCAGCCCTTCGGCGCCTTCGTGGAGCTGCGTCCAGGAGTGGACGGCCTCATCCACATCTCCGCGCTCTCCGAGCGCCGCATCGCGCACCCGCGAGACGTCGTGCAGGTGGGTGACGAGGTGTGGGTCGCGGTGGAGAAGGTGGACCCGGCGGAGAAGCGCATCGGCCTGCGGAAGATCACCGAGGATGAGGCGCAGCAGCCCTACGTTCCGGCCGCTGCGAAGCCCGTGGCCGCCGAGGCCGCCGCGCCGCGAGCCAAGGTGGGCGACGTGGTCACCGGCAAGGTCGACCGCATCGAGTCCTACGGCATCTTCCTCGCGTTCCCCGGTGGCAAGGGGCTCGTCCCCGGCGCGGAGACGGGCACCGAGCGCGGCACGGACTACAAGCGCGTGTTCCAGCTCGGCCAGGAGCTGCGCGCACAGGTCATCGACGTGGACGCGAGCGGGAAGATCAAGCTCTCCATCACGGGCGCACAGCGGGCGGCGGAGCGCGCGGACATGGAGGCGTATCTCCAGAGCCAGCCGAAGGCCGGTGGCAAGGGGTTCGGCACCTTCGCGGACCTGCTGAAGAAGCACCAGAAGTGAGCACCCGCGCACGCTCGCGGGCGGCAAAGGTCCCGCGAGCGGCGCGCAGGAAAAGGAGTTGACGGGTCAGGGGGGCGCTTGTACAAGTCTCCTCGTTGTCGCAGCCGTGTCGCGGGGTGGAGCAGCCTGGTAGCTCGTCGGGCTCATAACCCGAAGGTCGCAGGTTCAAATCCTGCCCCCGCAACTCGAAGCCCCGGTCACGCCCGTGCGTGGCCGGGGCTTCTGTGTTTCACGCCTGGCCGGTCGCAGTCCGTGCGAGCAGTGCGTGCCTTCGTGCCACTTGCTGAGGGTGGGAGCAGCGTTCACTGACGTGGACGCTCCATCGCCAAGGTCCGCCCAGCGGGCACTCTTCATCCTCCTTCTCGCGAGCCTCGTCGTGGTGGCGCTCGTGTTCCGGCCCCTGGCGATGGCGCTCTTCCTCGCTGGCGTCCTGGCCATGGCGCTGGCGCCCCTCCACCGGAAGCTCACGAGTCGCCTCTGGGGACGGTCGCGGCTCGCGGCGGGGCTCCTCGTGCTCGGCGTGTTGCTCGTGGTCCTCGCGCCGCTCGTCAGCCTCTCCGCCTTCGTCGTCAGGGAGGCGGCGGAGGCGTACGGGTTCGTGACGAACACGCTCAGGAGCCAGGGCGTGGAGGGCCTCATCGCCCACCTTCCGGACGTGTTCGAGCGCCCCGTGCGCGAGCTGCTCGAGCACGTGCCCGCAGCGAAGGACGGGAGCCTCACGGAGACCGTCCAGGAGCAGGTGACGGCACAGGGCGGCTCCGCGGCGGCGGCGGTCGGCTCGGCGGTGGCGGCGACCGGCTCGCTCCTCTTCCAGGGCGCGATGATGCTCATCGCGCTCTTCTTCTTCCTCGTCCAGCGTTACCACGTCGTCCAGTGGATCGACGAGGCGTCGCCGCTGGGCAAGGGGCACACGCACGAGCTGATGGCGGAGTTCAGGCGCGTCACCACGGCGGTGCTCCGCTCCACGGTGCTGACTGCGTTCCTCCAGGCAGTGGTGGCGCTCATCGGGTACGTAATCGCGCGGGTTCCCGCGCCCTTCTTCTTCGCAGCGGTCACGTTCTTCGTGGCAATGATCCCCGCGATCGGTGCCGCGGCCGTCTGCCTCGTGGCCGCGCTGTTCCTGCTCTTGACCGGACACCCGATCGCTGCGGCGTTCCTCGCGGCCTGGGGCATCCTGGTCGTGGGGCTGGTGGACAACGTCGTGAAGCCGCTCCTCATCCGGGGCGGCGTCCAGATGCACGGGGCCGTGGTCTTCTTCGCCCTCCTCGGCGGTCTCGCGGCCTTCGGGGCCATCGGGCTGCTCGTAGGCCCGCTCGCGGTCGCACTCTTCGTCGCGCTGCTTCGCATCTACCGGCGTGACTTCGGAGGGCCGGGACCTCCGGACCTCGTCGGGCGCCCGGCGCTCGACGCTCCCGGGCCCGGCTGAGCGCCTCCCCGGGGGACGGGGGGCCAGGCGAAAGGTGTGAAATACCTTCGCCACCCTGGACGTCTTGACCGGACGCCGTGCGCGGCGGGCCATTCGTCCATTGCCCCCTCCGCCCCGCCCGGCACGGAAGAAGGGCTCGACTGACCATGGACGACACCACGACTCAGAAGCTGCCGGCCTCCGCCATTGGTCGCCGGCTCTCGCGCGCGGGCATCGCGTGCGCCCTCGCACTCGGCACCGCGTGCTCGCAGGCACCCGCGAAGGTGGCGGAGGCACCTCCACCGGCCGAGGTCTCCACGCGAGACGTGAAGGCGCCCCCGCCGCCCCTCGCGAGCGCGCCCTCGGGAGCGCCCCAGTCCTTCGCACCGCTCGTGGAATCGGTGAAGGCTGCGGTGGTGAACGTGGACGTCAAGTCGCGGGCGCGGAACGCCGTGGCGCAGGACGGCTCCGGCATGGACCCGTTCGAGCGCTTCTTCAACCCCCGCGGCACGCCGCGCCAGGGCCCCGTGCAGCAGGGCGCGGGCTCGGGCTTCATCATCGACCCCAAGGGCCTGGTGCTGACGAACAACCACGTCGTCGAGGGAGCCGTGGCCATCCGCGTCCGGCTCGGCGACGGGCGCTCCTTCGATGCGCGCATCCTGGGGCGGGACCCTCTCACCGACCTTGCCTTGCTCCGCCTGCAGGACGTGAAGGACGAGCTGCCCACGGTGCGGCTCGGCGACTCGGACGGCATGAAGGTGGGGGACTGGGTGCTCGCCATCGGCAACCCGTTCGGGCTCGCCTCGAGCGTGAGCGCCGGCATCATCTCGGCCCGGGCCCGGGACATCCACTCCGGCCCCTACGATGACTTCCTCCAGACGGACGCCGCCATCAACCCCGGCAACTCCGGCGGGCCGCTCTTCAACCTCGCCGGAGAGGTGATTGGCATCAACACCGCCATCATCGGAGGGGGGACGGGCATCGGCTTCGCCGTTCCCTCCACCATGGCGAAGGCGCTGCTGCCCCAGCTCGAGAAGGGCACGGTTCGTCGGGGCTGGCTGGGCGTGTCCGCGCAGGATGTCGGCCCGGACATGGCCAAGGCGCTTGGCCTGTCCCGCTCGGAGGGTGCGCTCGTTGCGGACGTTGCGGAGGACGCGCCCGCGGCCTCCTCGGGCCTGAAGAGTGAAGACGTGGTCGTCGCGGTGGATGGGACCCCGGTCGGGTCGGCGAAGGACCTCACGCAGCGCATCGGCCTCATGCAGCCCGGGACGAAGGTGGCGCTCACCGTCGTGCGCGATGGCAAGGAGCGCGAGGTGAAGGTGGAGCTCGGCGAGCGGCCGGACTTCGAGGGCGTCGGACTCCAGGCTCCGACCGAGATGGAGGAGTCTCCAAGCCTCGCCGCGTCGCTCGGGCTGACGCTTCAGGACGCGGGCGCGCGCCGTGGCTTCGATCCGCGCTCCGCGTGGGGCGAGCGGCAGCAGGTCGCCGAGGCCAGGGGCGCGCTCATCGCCGACGTGGCGCCTGGCTCCGCCGCGGAGCACGCGGGCCTCCAGCCCGGCATGGTCGTCATCGGCGTGGGGGACAAGCGCGTCTCCTCGGCGCGCGAGCTCGGAGCCATCCTCACCAGGGCGGAGTCCGGCAGCACCCTGCTGCTTCGGGTGAGGGTGCAGGACACCACGCTGCTCCGCGCGCTTCGCATTCCGTAGCCGCGAGGAGAGGAAGGTCTCTCCCAGGCCCGCGCCCGCCCCCACTCAGGGCTCGACGAGGTGGGACAGGCGTCCCTCCGCGGCGGCGAGCTCGGCCCGACGGACCTCGAGGCTGGACCGGACCTGGGCGGCAGCGCTCGCGGCCTGGAAGCGGCGGCTGTCCGCGTCCTGGAGCTCGAGGCTGCTGGACACCCCGGCGCGCGCGGAGGCCTCCACCACCCGCTGAGCGCGCGCCGCGAGCTCCGCCTGGGCCTCGGCCTGGGCGAGCGCTGCGCGTGCGGCCTCGACGTTGGCCCTCGCGGCGATCCAGGCAGCGCGAGCGCGCGCGCGCGTGGCCTTCAGGCTCGCCTGGGCCTGGGCGAACCGCGCCGCGTTCTCCTGCTGCGACGCGTACCTCTGGCCGCGGTCGTAGAGCGGCAGGGTCACCGCGAGCGCGATGTCCGCCGTCGTGTTCTTGCCGGAGAAGCCCGAGTTGCTGTTGTAGTTGCCCTTCGCGACCGCAGCGACCGTGGGGAGCCAGGAGAACTGGTCGAAGCGCTTGAAGCCGTCCGCCACCTCCACCTGCTTGAGTGCGCTCTTCACGACGAACGTCTGCTCCCATGGCGCGGCCTCCTCGGGCGCCGCGTCGCCGAAGAGCGCCTCCGTGGCGAGGGTAGGGGAGGGCTCCACGGCCTCGCCCACGAGGGCCTCGAGGAGCGCGAGCAGCTGCATCCGCTGCCCTTCCAGCTGGGCGAGCTGCGCGCGTGCCTGCGCGGTGTCCGCCTGTGCGCGCAGCAGCGCAACCTCGACACCGGTGCCCACCTGCAGCTGGTTCCGCGCATCGCGCTCACGGCTCAGCGCGACCTTCTCGGCCTCGCGTGCAGCGTCCAGGAGCTGTCCCACGCCCTGGAGGCCGAGGTACGTCCGCGCCACGTTGAGGAGCACCTGCTCGCGTGCTTCCAGCGCACCGAAGCTCGCCGCCTCCATGCCCGCGTTCGCCGGCGCGATGAGGAAGAGACCCTGCGGTGAGAGCAGGGGCTGGCTCACCTGAACCGCGCCGTACTGCGAGCGCTCGGCGACGATGATGGCCGGCGCGGGGAGCTGGGACATCCCCTCGGCCGTTGGTTGGATGCCGTAGAGCGGGCCCACCCCGAGGAGGAAGTTCCGCACGTCCAGCTGCTGGGGAGCGTTCGTGTAGACGTACTGGCCGGTGAGCGTGAGCTCGGGCTTCCACGCTGCCCACGCCCGCTGGACGTTGCCCGCGGCGATGGCGGCCTGCGCTCGCGCGGCGGTCACGTCCGGGCCCTGCGAGGCCGCGAGGCCGAGGGCGTCCTTCAGGCTCAGCGTGCGACGCGGTCCCTGTGCCGTGGAACCGGCCGCGTCCGTGGACACCCGGGGCAGCGGCGCGGGGGCCGGTGGGTCCGCGCTGGCGGAGCGGGGCAATGCCAGGAGGCCACCACCAAGCCCGAAGGCCTGCAGGCAGAGGGGAACGACCGTGAGCCGGAGCATCTTGTTGCGCGCGAGTTGCATGGCGAGTGCTCGTCTGCGGGCCCCTCCAGTCGCAGGGCCCCACGGTGATGGGTTCAGGCAGCCTTCCCGGTCCCGACCTGGGGCGGCTGCGCCGCAGGCGCCGCGGCGGCCGCCCTGCGACGGAGGAAGGAAGGAAGCCGCAGGCTCTCGAATCCCGCGAACACCACGGGGACCACCAGGAGCGTGAGGAACGTGGACGTGATGACGCCGCCGATGACCGTGATGGCCATGGGCGCGCGGAACTCCGCCCCGACGCCCGTGCCCACTGCCGTGGGCACCATGCCGATGGCCATCGCGGCGCTCGTCATGAGGATGGGCCGCAGGCGGCGCGGACCGGCCTTCATCAGCGCCCGGTCCACGGTCGCACCTTCTCGGAGGTGCTGCAGGGCCCCATCCACCAGGAGGATGGCGTTCTTCGTCACCAGGCCCATGAGCAGGATGATGCCGATCATCGCGCCCATGCTGAGGTTGTGGCCCGTCATGACGAGGCTCAAGAGTGCGCCCACCAGCGCGAGCGGCAGGGACACCATGATGGTGAACGGGTGCTTGAACGACTCGAACTGCGATGCGAGCACCATGAAGATGAAGACGAAGGCCAGCAGGAACGCCGTGGAGAACGCCTCGCCCTGCTCCTTCAGGTTCTTCATCTGGCCGTCGTAGATGACCGAGTAGCCCGCGGGGAGCGGATTCTCCGCCACCGCCTTCTTGAGCGCCTCGGCCACCTGCCCGAGAGGAGCCCCCTTGAGCTGCGCGTAGACGGCGATCTGCCGCTCGCGGTTCTCGTGCTCCACGACGGACGGGCCGTCCTGGAGCATCACGTCCGCGACGTCACCCACGGGCCTCAGGCCGGTGGGGGTGAAGACCTCGAGCTGCCGGATGCGCTCGGGCGTGCTCCTGTCCCGCTCGCTCAGGCGCACGCGGATGTCCGTCTCGTCCGTGCCCTCGCGCAGCTTGGCCGCGACGTCACCGCTGATCGCCAGACGGAGCTGGAGCGCCAGTGCCGCGGCGCTCAGGCCACTGTCTGCGGCGCGCGCCCGGTCAATCTTCACCGCGAGCTCGGGCTTGCCGGGGCTCGCGTCCACGCGCACGTCGGCCGTGCCGGGGATGGCGTCGAGGAACCCGGCGATGCGGTCCGCGTGGCGCCGGACCTCGGCGAGGTCCGGTCCGGTGATGCGCACCATGATGGGGTAGAAGTCACCGAGGCCCTCGATGACCGGTGGATCGGACAGGTTGACCTGGGTGGAGACGAGCGCCGGCGTGAGCAGCCCGCGTGCCTCCTCCTTGAGCTCCGAGATGCCACGGGAGCGCGCGTGCTTGTCCAGCGTGAGCACGCGCATGCGGCCCTTGTTCATCTCGCCGTTGTTCCCGACGATGCTGTAGACGCTGGTGACCTCGGGGATGCGCCGGAGCAGCGTCTCCGCCTCGGCCATGCGCCGGCCGGTCTCCTCCAGGCTGGCGGAGTCCGGCAGCTGCAGGTCCACGAGGAACTGCGAGCGGTCCTCCGCCGCGAGGAACTCGTTTCCAAGGCCGCGCGCCCCCACTGCGGACAGGACGAGCATCAGGAGCGTCAGCCCCACCGTGGCCCACTTGTGCGCCAGCACCCACCGGAGCATCCGCTCGTAGAGGCGCTCGGTGGCCTCGAAGAAGCCGCGCAGCGCCCGCGCCACGGCGTGCTCCCGGTGCTCCACACCCTGGACGCGCTGCCGCGCCAGGCGCGCGGACAGCATGGGGTCCAGCGTGAAGGAGATGAAGAGCGAGATGAGGACGGCCACCGAGATGGTGATGCCGAACTGCTTGAAGAACTGGCCCACGATGCCCGGCATGAAGGCCACCGGGATGAACACCGCCACAAGGGAGAGCGTGGTGGCGAGCACCGCCAGGGCCACGTCCTTCGTCCCTTCGGACGCAGCGGTCCTGGGGTCCTGCCCCTGCTCCAGCCGGTGGGTGATGGCCTCCCGCACGACCACCGCGTCATCGATGAGCAAACCGATGGCCAGCGAGAGGGCCAGCAGCGTCATCTGGTTGAGCGAGTAGCCCAGGACGTACATCACGAAGAAGGTCCCCACCACGGACGTGGGAAGCGCCAGGGACGAGATGAACGTGCCGCGCGGGTCCAACAGGAACATCAGGATGATGAGCACCGCCATCAGCCCGCCGAAGACGAGGGCGATCCACACCTCCCGGGCGTTTTCCCGGATGTTCACGGACTGGTCGATGATGAGCGACGCCTGGAAGCCCGCGCCGAGCGAGGGCCCCAGCGAAGCGACGCGCTCCTTCACCGCGTCCGCCACGCGCACCGTGTTGGACCCGGGCGCCTTCACCACCTCGACGATGACCGCCTCGTTGCCGTCGAGCCGCGCGAGGGTGCGCCGCTCGGCGACGCCGTCCGTCACGGTGGCGATCTCGTCCAGCCGCACCTGGGCGCCGGTCCGGCTCCGGGCCACGGGCAGGGCCCGGAGCGCGTCCACGCTCTCGAACTGCCCGAGGGAGCGCACCGTCAGCTCGGTGGAACCGAGCTCGAGCCGGCCCGCCGGGAGGTCCAGGTTCTCCTGCCCGATGAGCTGCGCCACCTGCATGGGTGTGACGCCGACGGCACGCGCTCTGTCCAGGTCCACGTCCACCTGGAGCTCCCGGTCCGTGCCTCCCACGACGCGCACCTCGGCCACGCCCTCGAGCTGCGCGAGCGCGGGCTTCAGTTTGTCCTCGATGAGCTTGCCCAGCTGCTGGGGCGGAAGCTGGGCCGAGGCCGCGTAGGTGAGGACGGGCGTCGCGGAGATGTCCACCCGTCCGATGACGGGTGCGTCGGCGTCCTGCGGCAGCTGTCCGCTGATGGCCGCCACCTTGTCGCGCACCTCCTGGACGGCCGTGTCCAGATCCGTGGAGAGCTTGAACTGGACGATGACGAAGGCCACGTTCTCACGGCTCCAGGAGTGGATCTTCTCCACGCCGCTGATGCCGGCCACCGCGTCCTCGATGGGCTTGACCACCTGCGTCTCGATCTCGCCGGGGCCCGCGCCCTTGTAGACGACGCCGACGCGCGCGACCGGGAAGGAGACGTCCGGGTAGAGGTCCGTGCCCAGGCGCTGGAAGCCCATCACGCCGAGGACGATGAGGAGCAGGGAGAGCATGGCCGTGAACACCGGCCTACGGATGGAGACGTCGCTGAGCGTCATGTCGGCCTCGGTGGGGCAGGGCGCGGAGTGCGGCTACTGGATGGAGACCCGGGTGCCCTCGGTGAGTCCCGACGTCGGAGAGTCGATGACGCGCTCGAGCAGCGCAGGGGCGCGGACCACCACCTCACGGGCATTGCGCTCGAGCACGTCCACGGCCACCCGGCGCACCTTGCCCGCGGCGTCCACCACGAGCACGTGGTCACCACCGCTGGAGGCGAGCGCGCTCGCGGGAAGCGCCTGGGCGGCCGTTGCGCTCCCGAGCTTCAGGGTCGCACGAGCCAGCGTGTTGGCGACGAAGCGTCCATCGGCATTGGAAACGCGGATCTCCACCGGGATACGCCGCGTCTGCGCGTCCGCGGACGGGAGGACGAGCGTCACGGTGGCCTCGTCCGTCGCGGCGCCGTCTCCCACCACCTCCACGCGGACCCGGGTCCCCGGCACGAGCTGCGCGCGCGCGGACGAGGACACGGAGGTGCGGAGGATCAGGGTGTCCAGCTGCTCGAGCTTGAAGAGGGTCACGCCCGGTCCCACGGTGGCGCCCACCTGGTCCGGCGCGTCGATGATGGTTCCATCGAACGGCGCCCGCAGATCGTGGCGGCGTCGTGCCGCCTGGGCCTGGGAGAGCCCTGCCCTTGCCGCCAGGAGCTGCGACCTCGCCTGCTGCGAGGTGGAGGCGGCGGACCTGCTCGCCATGTCGCTCACGCTGCCGAGCTCCTGAAGCTTCGCATTGCGACCCGCGACGTCCGTGGCGAGCTCGGCGCCCGCCTCCGCGGCGGCGACGGTGGCGGTGGCCTGCTTGACCTGCGCGTCCGCGATCTCCGCGTTCAGCTGCGCGATGACCTGCCCCTGCTTCACCCGCTCACCCTTCTGGGCACGCACGCGCTCGAGCCGGCCACCCACCTCGAAGCCGAGCTGCAGTGCCTTGGCGGGGTAGAGCGTGCCGGTCGCCTCCTCGGAGCGGACGGACTGCACCGGCTTTGGCGTGGCGATGCGGACCGTCGGAGACGACGCCGGGGCGTTGGCAGCGGCAGTCGCTGCCTGCTGCGTGGCGCGCGCCTCGCAACCGGAGAGGAGGAGCCCACACGTTGCAAGGGTTGCGGCGATGAGGGGCCTTTCAAGATTCACGAACGATTCCTCCGGGACGAGCGGGTGGCGGCACGGCGCACCGGCCCGCGCGATGGATGAGCCCACGTCCTTCGAGCGTCGCGCTCATGTGTGGGTTGTGAAGATTCACGAACGATTCCTCGGGGACGAACGGGCGGGATTGCGGCGAATCGCGCCACCTGACCGGCGGAGAGGGCGTGCAGCGACGCCGCCGGCGGCCTTCAGCCCCTCAGCGGGTGCCGCGTGTGTCAGGTGCCCCGGAGAAGCGCCCTCGTGGATGAGCCGGTGGAGGCTGCGTGCCCACGCGGCGAGGTCCGGCTTGGCCTTCGCCTTGCCCAGCTGCTTGGCGACGACGACGTAGGCCCCCACCAGGAGGGAGCCGAAGAGCTCGGGTGGCACGTCCGGGCGGCAGGCGCCGAGGCCCTGCAGACACTCCATGTTGTGGCCCACCCGGTGCACCTCGCGGTCCACCATCCGCCAGAACTGGCCCTCGAACTCCGTCCCCTGGCAGCCACTGATCAGCACCTCGATGACGTCGCGGTTGTCCCAGAAGAGCTCGAGGAGCCGCTCGTCCGCCTCGACCTCGAGGCAGAACACGCGCTCCACGCGCTCGGCCTGGTCGGCGGCGCTCAGGCGACTGCGGCTCCGGGCGAGGTCGCGGAAGAGACCCTCGACGAGGCGGATGCGCTCCTCCGTGAGGCGCTCGAGCTCCCCGGTGAGGGCCGTCACCACGTCGCGGAAGAGGGCCTCCTTGGAGTCGAAGTGCAGGTAGAAGGCACCCTTGGAGAGCCCGCATGCGGCGGTGATGTCCTCGATGCGTGCGCCCCGGATGCCGCGCTTCACGAACTCCGCACGCGCGGCCGAGGTGAGGGCGAAGCGGGCGTGGGGATCTGCGGGACGGGCCATGGCGCGCGAATGAGTAACCCCTGAAGCGCGGCAGTCCAGTCATTGCTGACCAATGGGTCACTGAACCTCAGGTCAATGACCGCCGGGTCATGAACGAGAGCAGACCCCAACCATCAGCTGGACGTGGGGTGTTCCCCGGAAGCCCGGGACTCTGTCTGGAATTGCGTGGGTTCGCGCGTGGGCCGCTCAGAAGCCCGAGGGGAACGTCTCGGGGGTCTCGCCGGCCTCCCACTGCGACGTGCGTTCGAGGGGCGACAGGGCGTGCGTCTCGTCGAACTGGAAGACGCAGTCGAACTGGCGGGGCAGGGTGGCGCGGAAGTAGTGGCTGCGCCGCTCGGACTCGGGCCGGTAGATGACACCGATGGCGCGCTCCAGCCGCGGCTCGCTCAGTCCTGCAGCGGCCTCTCCGAGGTCCCTCAGGTCCATCAGGAAGCTCCGCATCCCCGTGTGGTGGAACAGCGCTTCATAGCTGTCCCTCAGGGCGGGCCGCACCCGCTTGCGCTCGGCATCACCGTCCCACTCGGAGGTGGCGGTGACGGTGCCGTGGTGCGTGGTGAAGCCGACGAGGAGACACTCCGTCCCCCAGCGCTGACGCACGAGCTGGCCCACGTTGTGCTCGCCCGCGTCCGCGAGCTCCGTTGCCCTCGCGTCACCCAGATGCGAGTTGTGCGCCCAGACGACCATCTTCACGGGCCCGTCGGCGCGCGACGCCAGGTGTCGTTCCAGGTGCACGAGCGTCTCCACCATGTGTGCGTCGCGCAGGTTCCAGCCGGAGGCGCCTCCCTCCCAGAGGGTGCGGTAGTACTCCTCGGCCGCCACGGCGATGCGTGCGTTCTGCTCGGCCTCGAAGTGGGCATCCGCGTCCACGTCCGCGCGTCTTCGGGCCAGCGTGAGCGCCCTTCGCTGGAAGGCCACCAGCTGCTGGATGACCTGCTCCCTGCACGACTCCGAGCGGGCAGCGAAGCGCCCATAGGCGGTCGCGTCCTGTGGAAAGCGCTCGAAGCAGGCGTAGCGAAGCCGGGCCACGGCCGCGGACTCCGGGTCCGTCTCCTCGAGGTAGCGGACGACGGCGTCCATGGAGCGGTGCAGGCTGTAGAGGTCCATCCCGTAGAACCCCGCCCGACTCTCGCGCGCCTTGAGGGTCATGTTGTGGTCATGGAGCCACTCCACGAGCTCCACGACGTCGTCGTTGCGCCACATCCAGAGCGGGAAGCGACGGAAGTGGCCGAGCGCCTCGGACGCGTCGGGGTCGTCGCCCAGACCGAGGATGTACGCGTTGACGCGCGCGGCGTCCGGCCAGTCACCCTCGACGACGACCGCGCGGAATCCCCTCTCGGCAACGAGCCGCTGGGTGAGGAGCGCGCGGGTCCGGTAGAACTCGTGTGTCCCGTGGGTGGCCTCGCCGAGCAGGACCAGGCGTGCGCTTCCAACGCGCTCCATGAAGAGCTCGAGGTCGTCCGCCGTCTCGGCCCACGGCTGCGCCGAGGCGCAGATGGCGTCCACGAGGACCTTGCGAGTCTGCTCCGCCATGACGCGCTCACCTCCGCTCTCCACCTCACATAGCGACGCCCCATGGCACGGAGGACTCCACGTGGGCGCGTGCACACGGCCGAGGCCCCGCTCGGGCCGTCCTGGTGCCTGGTGGATTCCCCGCGCTCCAGCTGGCCCATCCGCCCGGTCGTGCGGGTGGAGGGCGCGGTAGCGTGGGGTCGTGAGCACGCCGCTGCCGCCAGCCCGCTCTGGAGCCGTGGACGACCGGACGCCCGGCCGCCGGCCACCCCCGCGCTTCCCGCTCGTCGCGGTGAGCGTGGTGCTCGGTCTGTCACTCCTCTGCGTGTGGCTCCTCTGGAGCGGCGCACCGCTTCCACCGTCCCTCGACTCCGCACTGCTCAGGGCGATGCGAGACCCCGCGGATCCCGCCCGCCTCCTCGGCCCCTCTTGGGTTGTCGACACCGTCCGTGACCTCACGGCCCTGGGCTCGGGTGTCGTCACGACGGGGCTCGCGGTCGTCCTCGCGGGCGCCCTCTGGCTCCAGCGCTCGCGCGCTGCCGCGCTCTTCGTCCTGCTCCTGATGGCGGGCGCCCAGGTCCTCGTGAATGCGCTCAAGCTGCTGGTCGAACGGGCGCGTCCGGACGTGGTGCCGCACCTCGCGGAAACGGTCACCCACAGCTTCCCCAGCGGCCATGCCATGCTCGCGGCGAGCGTCTATCCGACGCTCGCCGTGCTGCTGGCGTCACGCTCACGCTCGCGCGCACTCGCCCGCTATTTCCTCGTGGTGGCGCTCCTCGTGGTTCTCCTCGTGGGCGTGAGCCGCGTGGTGCTCGGCGTGCACTATCCTTCGGACGTCCTCGGCGGCTGGGCGCTCGGGGGCGCGTGGGCGCTCGCCGCGTGGCGTGTCTTCCAGGCCCTCGGGCGGACTTGAAACGCGGGTGAAGCGGGCGCACCGTTGCTGCGAGCCCGGAGCGCAACGGGCGGGTCCCCGCGGAGGCATGGGCCATCATGGTGACCATCACCTACTGCACCGCTTGAGGCTACAAGCCCCGGGCCGTCCGTGTGGCGGCCGCGCTGCGAGAGGACCTGGGCGTGGACGCCGAGCTGAAGGTCGGGAGCTCCGGCATCTTCGAGGTGGCCGTGGATGGCCGGGTGATTGCCAGCCGCGGACCCACCGGCTTCCCCACGGAGCAGGAAGTCGTGGACGCGGTCGCGCGGGCGCTGGGGCGCTGAGCGGGGGCCGGAAGCCAGGCGGCCCTCGCCCGTGGCGTTCCTCCTCCGGAGCCTCAGGTCTGTTCCGGGCCCAGGACGGGCCGCGCGGCGCGCGCCTCACGCCATGCCGGGAGCTGCTCGCGCACGAGCCTTCCACCCATCCCCGAAGCGCGCTTCCACAGCCTGCAGAGCACGGCCGTCAGGGCGATGAGGGTCACGGTGAGCACCGCGTACTGAACCCACCCGCTGCGGTTGCCCCACACGGCCTCGAAGGACACACCCCCCACGCTGCGGAAGAGGAGCGCCTCGTGGAAGACGTACGCGGAGAGGGAGGCCGCGCCGAACCCCGCCACCCACCTCAGCGCCGCAGCGCGCCACGGCGCCGCGAGGAGCGCGCGCTCCCCGACGAGGAGCAGGGCGAGCGCGCCGCAGACGAACACCCAGCGCTGCGCGTGGTTGCTCGGATTGCTCAGCCAGAACGTGTGGGGCGGGTAGAGGTCGAGGCTCACCGGCGTCAGCGCCCACAGCAGGACGCCGAGCGCGCCGAGGAGCCCCATCCACCGCACCAGCTCCCTCCGGCTCGCGAGCGTGCCCGCGCTGGCACCCAGGAAGACGTAGCCCACCCACACCAGCACGGGGAACACCGAGTCGTTGCCCTTGTTGAAGAGTCCCGCGAAGGGGCCCGTGACGGACTCGCCGAACGGGGCCACGAGGAAGAGCGCGAGCCCCGTCGCGAGCGAGGCCCAGCGGAGGAGCCGGGGCCTCGTGGCGAGGGGAGCAACGAGGGGGAGCGCCATCAGCAGCGACAGCCCGATGCAGTGGAGGATGTCGATGCGGAAGAGCCACCGCGGCTGGGTGAGCAACGGGAACCACATCCCGTTGACCAGGGTCGCCGCGCCGAGCACCTTGCCGATGCGCCCGAGCGACGCCCGCATCCGCGCTCCGAGCGGCGTCCCGGAGGTGCGCAGCTGCACCAGGGCGAGCGCGAAGCCGGCGGTGAAGAGGAAGGCGGGGGCCACGAGGCCGTCCACCCGGAGGAGCCACGCCGTGGCCTCGGTCCGGCGGAGCTCCGGACGGAGGAGGGCGAGGGCGTGGCACTGGACCATGACGAGCACTGCCAGTCCACGGAACCAGTCCACGGCCTGTACGCGCTCCGACTTCGGAGGGGTCATCGGGGGGCCGAACCCTATGCCACGGACCCTCCGCTATCCAACACCCCGTCGCCCGCCAGGCCCTCCTGCGAGGGATTGGGCGTGACGCCCGACTGTCGACCCTCCTAGGTTCCTGCGCCCATGAAACGTGCCCTTCCGGTCGTCGCCCTCGCTCTCGGGCTGGGTGCCTGCGAGCCCTCGAAGTCCCCCTCCGCCGTGGTGCCGGAGCAGCCTGCGCCCACGGCCTCCCAGGTCGCCGCGGAGAAGCCCACGCCCGAGGCGGCGAAGGCCTTCGCCCAGAAGGTCAACGCGGACCTGAAGAGGCTGTGGACCAAGCAGGCCACCGCGGAGTGGATCAAGTCCACCTACATCACGGACGACACCGAGCGGAACGCCGCTTCGGTCAACGAGGAGGTGCTGGCGTACGTCTCCAACGCCATCAAGGAGTCGCGGAAGTTCGACGGGCTGGAGCTGGACCCTGACACCGCGCGCACGCTCCATCTGCTGCGGGTCTCGTCCGCGCTGCCCGCGCCCTCGGATCCGGAGAAGCGCTCGGAGCTCGCCACCATCGCGGCGCGGCTCGAAGGGCTCTACGGCAAGGGCAAGTACTGCGGCACGGACGGCAAGGGCGCGTGTCGGGACCTCGGGCAGCTCGAGGACGTGCTCGCCCAGAGCCGGGACTACAACCAGCTCCTCGAGGCGTGGAACGGCTGGCACTCCATCGCACGGCCCATGCGTCCGCTCTACGAGCGGCTGGTGACCCTCAGCAACGAGGGTGCGAGGGAGATCGGCTCCCAGGACCTGGGCGAGCTGTGGCGCAGCGGCTACGACATGACGCCCGCCGAGTTCGAGAAGGAGACCGACCGCCTCTGGGCCCAGGTCAAGCCCCTCTACGACGAGCTGCACTGCTACGTGCGCGCGCGGCTCGCGAAGAAGTACGGCGCGGAAAAGGTGCCGCCCGGCGAGCCCATCCCCGCCCACCTCCTCGGCAACATGTGGGCCCAGGAGTGGGCGAACATCTACCCTCTGGTGGAGCCGTTCCCGGGGCAGGCGAGCCTCGACGTGTCACCCGCGCTGCGCCGTCCGAACTTCGGAGCGGAGGACGCAAAGCGCATGGTGCGGATGGGGGAGAGCTTCTTCACCTCGCTCGGCCTCGAGCCGCTCCCGGCGACCTTCTGGGAGCGGAGCCAGTTCGTCAAGCCGCGGGACCGTGACGTGGTCTGCCACGCGAGCGCGTGGGACCTCACCTACGAGGGCG
>JAKEEX010000250.1 GCA_022616315.1 Myxococcaceae bacterium | reverse complement strand
CCGGTGACATGTGTCGCGTCTCGGAGTTCGTCCTCGACGTGCGCGCCTGCGTGGAGCACGTGGCGCAGGACGGGACGGCGTGCACGCCGGACAATCAATGCCTGGAGCACGGCACGTGCCGGGAGGGTGTGTGCCTCGGAACGGCGCGCAGCTGTGACGACGACAACGTCTGCACCACCGACGGCTGCGCGACCGACAGGGGCTGTGTCCACGTGCCCATCCGGTGTCCCGCTCCGGAGCCGGGCAATCCCTGCGTGGTGGCCCTGTGCGATCCGGACGAGGGGTGCAAGACGGAGCTCCTGCCGGACGGGGCTCTCTGCGGGCTGACCTGCCAGGCCGTATCGAGGTGTGAGGCGGGGACGTGCGTGCCGGGAGACGCACCCGCGGATGGAACCGTGTGTGGCCCTCCCACCGTGTGCAGGGACGAGTGGACGTGTCAGGACCGGGAGTGCACGCCCCCCGAGCCATTTCCGCTGAACCCGGCGTACCGGGTGGAGCTCGCGGGCGAGCCCGTCTCAGCGCTGCGTGGATACGACGGCAATGTGTACGTCACCGTCTGCGCGGAGGATGGCGGGTGCGCTCTCGTCTCGCGCACGAGCGCCTCCACGAGTGGGTTCCTGCGCTACGCCGCGCCCCTGTCCGGCCCCGCGGAGCTCGTGTCCGTTTCCGGTGGTGGCGTGCTGTTGCTCGAGATGGAGACGCTCTCCATGCACGCGCTCGCGCCTCCGGGTGCGGAGCAGTGGCGCTTCGGTGCCGGAGAGCTGGGGCTGCCGACGGATGCCGGGGGCGACGTGGCAGTGACTGCTCCGGACCGTGTCGTGACTGGACCGGGTGGCGAGGTGACGGCGACGTGGTCGTGGGTCGACGATGGAGGCACGCTCCTCGGCACGCAGGCGCTCTTGCAGCTGGCACCGGACGGAGGCGTGCTGTCCATGTCTCACGTGGTGGAGATGGGGGCGGAGAGCTCGCTGGCCCAGGATGTGGACGGCACGCTCGTCCTCTTCTCGCCGGAGGGACCGGTGGCAATTGCGCGTCCCGCGGATGGGGGTGTGCTGGCGCCGGCGCGGGTGGCGTCCGCTCCGGGGGCCCGCTCGCTGGTGGTCGGTGGCGAATGGACGGTGCTGGGCGGTAAGTCGGTGCTCGCCGTGGATGGAGGAGTCACTCCGCTCGTGTTCGTGGACGCCGAGCAGCCACCCGTGGACGCGGGGACTCTTCCGCTCCTCATCGACGACGAGGCGCTTCACGTGTTCGGCGAAGGGTGCGCGCGGGGCGATGGGACGACGTGTCTCCCTGCGATGCGCGTCTACGCATTCAGACCGGGGGAGACGGAGGCGTTCCGGAGCACCGTGGTCATCCCCGACGACGAGCAGGGTCGGCTCGTGGAGGCTGCAGCGCTCGTGGCTCCTGGCTACGGACAGGGACTCGGCGCGCTCACGGAGCAGCCCGGTGACGGAGGAACCACGCTGGGCGTGCTGCGGTTGCTCGCGGAGGGAAGGGAGATCGAGCAGTGCCACCTGCCGGATGCCCCGGACGTGCAGCGTCTGGAGCAGGTGTCGCGCGGCCTCTTCGACGGCAATGCGCTCTATGTGGTGGTTCGCAGAGAGGGCCGGTGGTGGCTCGAAGCGTACGAGCTCACGGGGATCGAGGCCTCAGGCGCCGAGTGGCCGCAGGCCTCTGGCGTATCGGGCAGTCGGCGGGCGCGGTGATGGTGCGTTGAGTATCAGAAGCCTGAGGGCCCCATCTTCGCCAGGAGCCGCTGTCATCTCGATCCAGCACCAGGCGCCGGGAGCGCATCGAGTGCGTTCGCAACTGACAAGCAGGCCTCGATCAGGTCGGTGACGATGCGCTCGTCCACGTCGAGGATGCCCTCGTACTCGCCGCGATTGCGCAGGTCGTGGCATTTGGCCAGCACGCGCCAGACCTCGGGCCCGAGGCCGAGCGTGTGCGGCAGCACCTGGAACACGATGTACCGGTGGTTGGCGCGATAGCCATGCCAGCGCAAGGCCGCGAGGCACAGCGCGTGCGCCGCGTTGTAGGCCAGGTCGAACCGGCCTTCGAGCGAAAGCGATTCCGTCTGGGCATCGGCCAGCCGCGCGAGCCCAGAACGCTTGAGGCCCGCAAACTCCTGGGCGTCAGCTGGCTCGACGGCGAGCGCCTTGCCGGGGCCGGTCAAGTTCTCAAGCGGTGAGGTCATGCTCGCTTCCGATCAACCACAGCTTGGGTTGCCCGAGCACGCGGGTCACGAAGGCGTTGCCGTCCTTGAGACGTTTGGCGAGCTCGGAGTGAGCGTAAACGGTCGGGTTGACCGCGCGACCGAGCCTGGCGGCCGCCACCTCCAAGGCGCCGAACACCTGGGCATAGTCGAGAGTGTCGGAGACGATCATGAGGTCGATGTCGCTTGTCGCGGCGTCGCTGCGCTTCGCGATCGAGCCGAACACGAAGGCGGCATCGATGCGGTCCGACAGCGGCGCCAGTGCTTCGCGCAGGGGCTCTGCAAGGCCAACGGTCTTGCGCGCGATGCCCGTCAGCTCCTCGAAGATCGGCGAGTCCGGGTTGGCCTGGTAGTGCTTCTGATTGCCGACCTTGCGCATCGTCAGCAGACCGCTCCCGGCCAACTTGGCCAGCTCACGCTGTACGGCGCCGGAACCGGAGCCGGTCTTGGCAATCAGCTCGGTGACCACAAAGCTGCGCTCGGGCTGGCCGAACAGCAGGCCCAGCACGCGTTGCTGCGTGCTGGTGAAAAGCGCGTCGGCCAGGCTGGTCTTCACAGGGATTTCCGGCTTCGTTCTGCCGTTTCGTCCTGCGCGCCTTCGCGTCGTGCCTGCCGGCGTCATGCCCATATTGGGCACAATAATGCCCAATATGGGCATTCTCAAGCAAATGCCGCGTGAGCACTCTTCTCAACCCTCCTCGCGGCGCACGGCGACCTTCCTGCCCCTCAGCGTCGTGGCCCGGAGCGCTGCCATGACGCGGGGTGCGGCCTGCGCCGGAACCTCCACGCGCGAGAACGCGTCTGCAATCTCGATGGCGCCGATGCTGCGCGCGGGGACGCCGGCCTCGTTGGCGATGGCGCCCACCAGGTCCGCCGGGCGCATCCCGGCCTTACGCCCCACGTTCACGGAGAGCGTCACCATGTCACCGGTCAAGGCGCCCCGTGGCTCACGAACGGGCGTTCGGGGACGTTCACCCGCGGCCCCTCGCGCCGACGGCCATGCGTGCTCTCCAGTCTGCTTTCGCGCGAGTGGCCGGGTGGCGCGTTCCTCACCGTGTGCTCGCGTCGGTGGCCGGGCGCGCTCCTCGCCGAGCGCCCGTACGGGTGGGCGGACTCGCTCCTCACCGTGTGCTCGAGCGGGTGGCCGCGCGCGCTCCTCCAGCCGCTCGCGTCGTGAGGGCCGAGGTGCACCCAGCTCCTTCTTCTTTCCCTTCGCGGCACGCTCCGAGGGCGGCGCGAAGGCGGGGATCTCCTCCTCCACCGCGGCCCCGGCGAGGCCCATGTGCACGAGCTTCACCGCCGCCGCGGCGACGTCCATCACGTCCGCCTCCGCCGCGAGGCTCTCCACCACCACGCGGAACGAGTCCAGCTCGCCGCCCACGAGCGCCTCGCGCACGCTGGCGCGTGTGAGCTCCAGCCTTCGCGCACGGAGGTCCGCCACCGTCGGCACCGTGGCCACCTCGATGGGCTGCCCCGTCACGCGCTCGAGCTGCTTGAGGAAGCGGTGCTCGCGCGGCTCCGCCAGCGTGATGGCCACGCCCTCGCGTCCGGCCCGCCCCGTGCGGCCGATGCGGTGCACGTACGCCTCCGGCGCGCTCGGCAGGTCGTAGTTGAAGACGTGGCTCAGCTTCTCCACGTGCAGCCCGCGCGCGGCCACGTCGGTGGCCACGAGCAGCTCCACCTCGTGGGCCTTGAAGCGCTTGAGCACCCGGTCCCGCTGCGCCTGGGAGAGGCCTCCGTGGAGCGGCTCGGCGCGCATTCCCCGTCCATTGAGCGTGCTGGACAGCGTGTCCACCTCCGTGCGCGTGCGGCAGAAGATGATGGCGCTCGTGGGATTCTCGACGTCGAGCACCCGCGCGAGCGCGGCGCCCTTGAGTGCTCGCGGCACGACGTAGGCCGTCTGGCGCACGCGGGGCAGCGTGCCGGCCTCCATCGGCTCGCGCGCCACCTGCACCCGCACCGGCTCGCGGAGGTGACGCCCCGCGATGGCGGAGATGCGCGGCGGCAGCGTCGCGGAGAAGAGCGCAGTCTGGTGGTCCTCGGGCACGGACTCGAGGATGGCCTCGAGGTCCTCCGCGAACCCCATGTCGAGCATCTCGTCCGCCTCGTCCAGCACCACCGAGCGCACCCGCGCGAGCGAGAGGGAGCCGCGGCGCAGATGGTCCAGCGCGCGCCCGGGCGTCGCGACCACCACGTCCACGCCACGCTTGAGCCGCTTGAGCTGGGCACCGATGTCCGTCCCGCCGTAGATGGGGAGCACGCGCACGCCACGGCCCCGACCGTACGTGTGCACGGCCTCGGCCACCTGCATGGCCAGCTCGCGCGTGGGCACGAGCACCAGCGCGGACGCCTCTCCCGGGCCCGCGGCCCCCGGCGTCATGCGGTGGAGCAGGGGCAGGGCGAACGCGGCCGTCTTGCCCGTGCCGGTGGCGGCGAGCCCCAGCACGTCGCGCCCCTCCAGCAGCGGCGGCAGCGACTCGCGCTGGATGGGGGTGGGCTCCTCGTAGCCCAGCGCCGCGAGCGCCTCGAGCAGGGAGGGGTGGAGGCCGAAGGCCTCGAAGCCGGACGAGGCAGTGGGCTCGGTGGGGGGAGTAGACATGGAGCGGTGCCTCGGGGCCTGGAGGGAAGGGAGGGGCGGAAACACGAAAGGCCTGCCTCGCGTGCAACAGGGCACGGAGCAGGCCTCCGGTGGACCACCGCGTCGGGCTCGCCGGCGCGGTGACTCAGGTCCGCATCACTGCGGACGGACGTTCTGCGCCTGCAGGCCCTTGGGGCCGCGAGCCACGTCGAACTCCACGCGCTGCCCCTCCTGGAGCGTGCGGAAGCCGTCGCTCTGGATGGCGGTGTGGTGGCAGAAGAGGTCCTCGCCCCCACCGTCCTGCGAGATGAAACCGAAGCCCTTCGAGTCGTTGAACCACTTCACGATACCGGATGCCATGTCTGCGTCTTCTTCCTTCGTTTCCGGGACATTGTTCAGGTGCGTCCCGGTGTCGCCCCATCAGGCGGGGCGCCGCGCCCCTCTGACAGCTTTAAGACGGGAAAGATAGGGAGAAGTGCGCAGGTGTGCCCGCGAAAGACCGGCAGGTAACGGTCCTGGGCAGGCGCCCGGTCGGCAGCCCCTCCACCTGCCCGGAGGAATCGGCGAGGCTGTCCCTCTGTTGAGTTGCCATGCGGGCCCATCTCGGACAGAGAGAGGGCCATCAGAATCAGCTACGGCCGCACTTAGGCTCCGCGACCGACCTCACCCTCACGACGGAGAGCGCTCATGGCATTCCCCGGTGCATCGAAGCGGCAGAAGGAACTCGCGCGGAAGGAGAAGCGCAAGGAGAAGGACGCCGTCAAGGAGCAGCGCAAGCTCGAGAAGGGGACCCGTCCGCCGCGCGAGGAAGGGGGCGTGGATCCGGACATCGCCCACATCGTGCCGGGCCCCCAGCCGGTCGTGGAGGAGTAGCCGGCCTGGGGTGGAGGAGAAGCAGCGGAGGGCGGGCGGCACGCGAGGAGGGACGCGGACGTTCAATGCTGGTAGCTTCGCGGGCCTGATTCGTCGCCCACGAGGATTACCCCCATGTCGTCGTCCACACCGCTCGCCTTCTCGCGCTCGGAGTCCAGGGAACCGCACCTCGAGCGTGCGCGGAAGCTGCTCGCGGCCCACCCCGACGTGAAGGCCCTCTGCGGCCACGCCCCCATCTCCGCGGTCTTCGTGCTGGGGCTTGTCGCGGGGCAGTTCGCGCTCGCGTGGCTCCTGCGTGACAGCCCGTGGTGGGCGGTGCTGGCGACGGCGTGGCTCGTCGGGGCCTTCCTCTGCCACGGCCTGTGGGTGCTCATCCACGAGTGCACCCACAACCTCGTCTTCAACCGACCGCGCGCGGACGCGACGCTGCAGATGGTGGCCAACTTCCCCATCCTCTTCCCGGCCGCCATCTCCTTCCGCAAGTACCACCTGCTCCACCACCGCTACCAGGGTGACCCGGAGATGGACGCGGACCTCGCCGCTCCCTTCGAGGCGAAGTTCGTGGGCAACTCCGCGCTGGGCAAGGCGTTCTGGCTGCTCAACTTCTGGGCCTTCCAGGCGCTGCGCGTCCCCCGCCTCAAGAAGGTGCCCTTCTTCGACGGCTGGTACGTGGCCAACCTGCTCCTGCAGGTGGGCGTGGTGGTGGGCACCGTGGTCTTCATGGGCTGGGGCGCGCTGGCCTACCTGTTCCTCTCGAGCATCTTCTCCATCGGGCTGCACCCGGTGGGCGCGCGGTGGATCCAGGAGCACTACCTCGTCCACCCGGAGCAGGAGACCTACTCGTACTACGGCCCCCTCAACCGCGTGGCCTTCAACGTGGGCTACCACAACGAGCACCACGACGTGATGCGCGTGCCGTGGATGCGGCTGCCCAAGGTGCGTGCGCTCGCGCCCGAGTTCTACGAGAACCTCGTGTCCCACCGCTCGTGGACGGGGCTCCTCCTGCGCTTCATCTTCGACCCGAAGTTGAGCCTCTACAGCCGCATGACGCGCAGCGGGAGCGTCACGGTGAAGGAGGTCGTGGAGACGTCGCGGATGGAGAGCGCGGCCTGACGCCGGGGGTCGCCCGGCGCTCCTCGAGGGCGGCCTGGGCGGCCGCCACGCGCGCGGTGGGGACACGCAGGGGCGAGCAGGAGACGTAGTCGAGGCCGAGGTGGTGGCAGAAGCGGACCGAGTCCGGGTCGCCTCCGTGCTCACCGCAGACGCCGAGGGACTGTCCGCCTCCGGTGGCACGCACCGCCTCCACCGCCTGCTCCATCAGCGCCCCGACGCCCGCCGTGTCCAGCGTGGCGAAGGGGTCCGCGGGGAGGAGGCGCTCCTCCAGGTAGCGCGGCAGGAAGCGCCCCGCGTCGTCTCGCGAGAAGGCGAAGACGAGCTGCGTGAGGTCGTTGGTGCCGAAGCTGAAGAAGTCCGCGTGGCGCGCGAGCGCACCGGCGGTGAGGGCCGCGCGCGGCGTCTCCACCATGGCACCCACGGGCAGCTCGAGCGCCACGCCCGTCTCCTCCGACACCTGGCGGACCACCTCCTCCACCAGGGCCCGCTGCTGCGCGAGCTCTCCCTCCAGCCCCACCAGCGGGATCATCAGCTCGGGGTGGGCAGAGAGCCCCTCGCGGACGCAGAGCGCGGCTGCCCGGCAGAGGGCGCGAGCCTGCATCGAGGTCACCTCCGGGTAGGTGATGCCGACGCGGCAGCCGCGCAGACCCATCATCGGGTTGGCCTCCTGAAGCGCCTCCACCCGCGCCAGGACCGCCTCCACGAGCGCGAGGGGTGATGCATTCGCAGGACACGCGAGCGCCGACGCGAGTGGGCGGAGCGCGGCCTCCAGCTCGTCCCAGCCCTCCGGGGTGTGGCCCAGTCGCAGCGACTCGCGCGCCACCCGGAGCACGTCGCGACGCGGGAGGAACTCGTGCAGCGGTGGGTCCAGCGTCCGGACGGTGACGGGGTGGCCCCGCATCTCGCGCAGCAGCCCGAAGAAATCCTGCTGCTGCAGCGCCTCCAGCTCCGAGAGTGCCCCGAGGTAGGCGGCGATGTCCGCGCCGAACTCGTCCTCGACCCGCCGCACCCGCTGCCCGTCTCCTTCGCGCTGACGCGCAGCTTCCCGCCTGCGCAAGCCCTCCCGTCCACGCGGGGCAGCGAGGATGACGCGCTGGAAGAGAGGCAGCCGGCCCCGCTCGAAGAACATGTGCTCCGTCCGGCACAGGCCCACGCCGCGCGCTCCGAGGGACAGAGCGGTGCGCGCGTCCCGGGGCTGGTCCGCGTTGGCGCGGACCTCGAGGCGGCGGTACCTGTCCGCCAGCTCCATGAGGTGGAGCCAGTCCCGCAGCACCTCGGACTCTGCGGGACGCAGCTCACCGCGCAGACCGCGCAGCAGCTCGGAGGGTGCGGTGGAGAGGGCCTCGAGGAAGACCTCTCCCGTCGTCCCGTCCAGCGAGAGCGGGTCTCCTTCCTTCAAGCCGTGTCCTGATAGGACGGCCGTGCGTTCCTGCTCGCGCACGGTCAGCTCGGCGAGCCCCACCACACACGGCTTGCCGAGCTGACGCCCCACCACCGCCGCGTGACTCGTCATGCCGCCCGTGGCGGTGAGCACTCCCTCCGCGGCAATCATCCCCGCGACGTCCTCGGCGCTCGTCTCCGGGCGGACCAGGAGGGCCTTCTCGCCGCGCGCGGCCCACGCCACCGCTTGCTCCGCCGAGAACACGACGCGTCCCGAGGCGGCGCCTGGACCGGCCGCGAGGCCTCGCGCCACAGGTGCCACCTTCGCGCGAGCGGCCCGGTCGAACCCGGGCAGGAGGAGCTGCTCGAGGCTCTGTGCGTCCACACGCAGCAGCGCCTCCTCCTCGTCGAGCAGTCCGGCGCCCAGCAGGTCCACCGCCCAGCGCACGGTGGCGCGCGCGGTGGCCTTTCCATCGCGCGTCTGGAGGAGAAAGAGCCGTCCCTCCTCGATGGTGAACTCGAAGTCCTGCGGCCAACGGTAGGTGCGCTCGAGCCGTGCGACGAAGCCTTCGAGCTGCGAGGCGACCTCGGGCAGGACGTCCCGCAGCTCCGCCAGGGGGCGCGGGTTGCGCACGCCGGCCACCACGTCCTCTCCTTGCGCGTTGACGAGGAACTCGCCGTAGAGCTCGTGCGCGCCCGTGGCGGGGTTGCGCGTGAAGCCCACTCCCGTGGCGGAGCGCTCGCCGCGGTTACCGAAGACCATCTGCTGCACCGTGACGGCGGTGCCGAGGTCGTCGGGAATCCGGAAGCGCCGTCGGTAGGCCACCGCGCGGGCGTTGTTCCATCCGGCGAAGACGGCGTCTCGCGCCATGCGCAGCTGCGCCTTGACGTCCTGCGGCACCTCGCGCCCGGAAGCGCGGCGGATGGTCTCCTTCAGCGCCGGGACCACCCGCGTGCGGAGCGCTTCTGCGTCCAGCTGGACGTCCTCGCTCACGCCATGCTCCTGCTTCGCGCGGGTGATGACCCCCTCGAGCACCGCGTGGGGAACGCCCAGGACCGGGCCTGCGAAGGACGCGAGGAAGCGCCGGTAGGCGTCCCAGGCGAAGCGCACGTCACCGCTCACCCTGGCGAGGCCCTCGACGGTGGCGTCGTTGAGACCCAGGTTGAGGACGGTGTCCATCATCCCCGGCATGCTCCTCGGCGCACCGGAGCGCACCGAGACGAGCAGGGGGTCACGCGCGTCTCCCAGCCTTCGTCCCACGCGCTGCTCGAGCTCGGTGAGCGCATGCTCGAAGTCCGCCTCCAGTGCGTCCGGCAATCTTGCGTCGCGCAGGTACAGGGTCGAGGCCTCGCACGAGAGGGTGAAGCCGGGCGGCACGGGCAGTCCCGCAGCGGCCATCTCGGCGAGCCCCGCTCCCTTCCCCCCGAGGACGCTCCGGCGCTCCGCCGGTTCCGAAATGGCCTCGACGCCCTCGGAGTACCCTTCGCCGAAGGAGAAGACGAGGCGGTTAGGCATGGGGCCCTCCGGGCGCATGGCGGTTCGTTTAAGAACCTATGCATTGGAGTCTCGGCTCAAGGTAATTCTCGAGACTGAACATTCGCTGCGAAGCGCCTTGAACACGAAGCAACTGTGCCTAGCGCAACAATTCTGCGTTCAGGGGGACGCCAAGCAAAGGAACGCTCGGTAACCTCCCTGCTAGTGCACTGGTGCTCCAATCAGAGGGGGGAGTCATGCATCTGCGGATTCTGCTTCCGGCGGTGGTCGTTATCGTGGCGAACTGGCCGGGTGACGCCAGGGCCATTGGCGGTTCCTGCCAGCCCGGTCAAACCAAGTCCTGTACGGCACCCAATGGCTGTGCGGGCGTGAATCAGTGCATTGATGGCGTCTTTTCACCGCAGTGCACCCAGATCAACCCGGACTGTGGCTGTCCTCCCCCGTCACCAACTCTTGCTCAGAACTGCCTGACGCCGGATGGTTGCGCGGGCATTCGGTTCTGGTGTCGCGACCACTGGATGCAGTGCATCAAGGGCGCCGGGAGCACACGTGGGTGTTTTTGTGGAGGGTATACATACACATACAACGGCAGCCAGGCGTGCAATCTTGATGGGACTTACGGGGTGTGCCAGTCGTACACCGAAGGATTGGAAATATGCGACGGGTGCGACAATGACAGAAATGGACTTGTTGATGCAGTGCCCTACAACCCTTACGCCTGCGCGACCGGTGGAGTACAGAGCTGTGTCAACGGGCAATGGAGTTCGCCAGTCGGTTGTGGCGGTTCCGCACCATGCACCGGAGGAGGCACCAGGGCGTGCAATCCTGACTGCAGTGTGCAGGCGGTCCAGGCTTGCTTCGGCTGCAACCCAGCGCCTGGAACAATGACCTTTAATGTGGACGGGCCGAACGAATGGCCCGCGGCATGCTGGGGGCCGTTCAACAACAATAGTAACCCATTTTATCGGGAGATTCCCGCGACTGCGAAGGTCAATCAAGTCGATGCGAGATCCTTCGACATCGTGCAGCAGATGCTCACACAATGGCGTGCGGGTGAGTTGCAGGGACGTTTAGACGGCAAGTCGGGAGAGCCAACGTACTATTCGGACTCGACGATGCCCGCGTATACTTTAAAGTGTCGCAATGACCCATACGGCGCATCGCAATGTCCGCCGGGCGTCGAGGGAAGTATTGTGACGCTCCCGGAGTGGGCATTGCCTGAAGGTGGAAGTGGAGTCATTCCAGGCACTCCGCAGGATCCAGGGCCAGATGGGCATGTGACAATCGTCGATCAGGCAAGCAACATCGTTTATGACCTGTGGCAAGTTCAAACGGCACCACTCCCAGCGGTTTCAGCCACTCCTCCGCCGGACCTCATCGCGAGCTGGGCTAATGTGCGGCCATTGACTGGGGATGGCCTCTACCCATTTGGGCAGCGTGCGGCCATCGCAGCTGGTTGGTCCAATCTCCTCGGGCGTATTCGACTCGAGGAGTTGCAGGCGGGTGAAATCAATCATGCGCTCTTCATGTACGTGGTTTGTCATAATGGCGTCGATGGTCCCGCGCGAGGCCAGGTGTCTGGTGCCAACGTCGGCGTTGTGTTCCCTGCGACTGGCCAAGGACGGCCATGCAATAGCAGTCCCGCGCATTCAGGCTTCGAGGCGAAGGCGCCACCTATGGGGGCGCACTTTTTCTACAATTTGACGCCGCAACAGATTGATGAACTGAACATTCAGCCCTGGAAGAAAACAATCCTCAAGGCGCTCTCGCGCTACGGTGCGTTCGTCGGCGACACGGCAGACAATTGGGGTTTTGAGCAGGAATCTAGTTACGGATACTCTTCGGTAGAAAATGGCGCGCGGCGGTGGTACGACTTCGGAGCAGTCAGTGGCTGGACCCGCTGGCTCGGTGATGCGAGCGACCCTGGGGATCGGTATTTCGCTAGACTGTACGAGACGGTTGATGGGACGCCCGGGGGCAATCCAACGCTTGAGGCACAGTCCATCGATCTGCTCAATCACCTGAAGATGCTCAAGCCTTGCGTTTCCCAGGGAATCTGCCAATAGCGAAAGTTTTGTCCCGATGATAGTCCCGAAACGCGAGGCACACAGCAGTTCAGCGTGGCCGTAATTGCAATAGAAAACCACCCGAGCCGGGAGACGGCACGAATTGGTCACCGAAGTGGGGCGGTCCTACGAAGGAGCCACTGATCCAAAGATTACCAAAGGGGTCAACATCAAATGAAGTCGGATTGATGCGCTCACCACGTTCGACGTCGAACGTGGTGAGCGTTTCGCGGTGTGATAACCCGCCGTGGGCGTCGTAGATGGACACCATCAAATTGTCGTTCCCGTCGAGATGGACGATAGACAGCCCCCCACCCGGGAGAGCAGCTGTGAGCTTGAACGACGTCGGAATCCGTCGCGCCCACGTCCTGCAGCCTTGTGCGTTCACAGCCACTGCGAACGGGGCATATACTGGATAGCCATTGGTTTGGTAAAAGTCGGTATTGTCGAGTCGGACATCACCCCATCCGATCGAGCCGTGGAACCATCCTGTTACAATGACGGAGCCGTCATGGGCTACATTCAGCACTGTGTTTGTAGTGAATGCGTCGAACGGTGAGAATCGCAGGTGCCAAAGGAGCGCCCCCGTACTGCTGAGTTTCAGGAGAGCGAGGCCAGACAGGGGCACTCGCTCTCGCTGGATATAGACATGGTCGCCATAAAGCAACGCGAGAACGTTGCCCGAAGTATCGAAGTTGGCGTCCCAAACAGTGAGGTTGCCCGTGGCCGACCATGCCTGACTGCGGTCTGGGCGCAGTACTCGGAGCGTTGGCGTGTGGGAGAGGACAAGATTGCCGGATGCATCTACATCGAACGCTTCCCTGCCGTAGAGTTCACTTCCCGTTGCAGGCACCTGCATTTCTCTCGCGCCATCGCCGCTTATTAGAAGCAGACCGTCAGGCTCGGCGGTGAAGGGCCACACATAGGCATCACCACTGCTTGGAGCAACGATGGGGCCCATGACATTGGCATTGTCAAAGGGCAGTGCCTTTGCCCAGATTAGCTCCGACGAGGAGGTGTAGCGTCGGAGTTCGTGATACGGGCGTGGGTCAACACGTGAGGCCCTCACCAAAGCGCCACCAGTGCCGTCCAACATCATCCACCAAGTTTCGGACGAGTTCTGAGCCACGAGTGCACGTAAGACCCGGATGCCAGATGGGGACTCCGAATCTGTCGGTGGTTCGATTTGAGTCAGACAACGAGCGCCTTCAGTTGCTGTGAGCGTTGCCTGGTCAGTGGGATCTGTCGTTGACGCAGGAGCGATCTCTCCCCAGAGATCCGGGATGGCATCATTCGTTTCCGATTCAAAATCATCAGCCGCCTGGGTCGAGCGCACCGCCTCGGTGTCTCCCCATTTCGGACTGATGTCTGCAGCTCGG
>JAKEEX010000249.1 GCA_022616315.1 Myxococcaceae bacterium | reverse complement strand
GGACGTGGAGAGCGAGCGGGAGGTGCTCCTGGCGCTGCGCCAGGTGCTCGTGGGCCGCACGGCGCTCGTCATCGCGCACCGGCTGTCCACCATCGTGCACGCGGACGTCATCCACGTCCTTTCCGGAGGCCGGGTGGTGGAGTCCGGAACGCATCCGGAGCTGCTCGACCGCCGGGGCCTCTACGCGAGCCTCTGGGCCCTCCAGCAGGGTGAGGGGGTTGTGTCCCCGGGTTTGTCCGCGAGGACCGCCTGATGCGCAGGCGCTGGCCCCACCGCACCGGACTGCTCCTCCTGCTCGTCTCCGCAGCAGCCCTCCTCCCCCCATTCGTCGCCGGCCTGCGAGCCCGCTACCCGGTGGTCCCCCCGGCGTCGGGAGAGCAGCCGCGCGTGTTGGGCGCCTACCACGTGCACACCACGAGGTCCGACGGCCGGGGCTCCATCGAAGACGTCGCGACCGCGGCCCGCAACGCCGGCCTCTCGTTCGTCGTGCTGACGGACCACAACGTCATCCCGGGCCCACCGCGCTTCGTCGACGGCGTCCTCCTCATCGAAGGCGTGGAGCTCTCCACCTCCGCAGGCCACTACGTCGCGCTCGGAGCCAGGGGCCCGCTGACCACCGCCCGGAGCACCGGAGCGGACGCCGTTCGCAGCGTTGCCGACTCCGGCGGCTTCGGTGTCCTGGCGCACCCGGTCCAGCACAAGAACCCCTGGCGCGACTGGGACGCCGCTTCGGCTGCGCCGGGCTTCGAGCTCTACTCCGGGGACACGTTCCTGCGCGACGCGCTCGGCGCGCCGCTGACGCGGCTCCTCCCCGCGGCGGCCGGCTGGCTCGCGCAGCCGATGCACGGGGTGATGGCGCTGGTGGGCGACCCCGTGGAGCCGCGCGAGCGCATGCTCGGCCTCCCACGCGCACCCGTGGCCCTCTGCGCCCACGATGCACACGGCTTCCCACCCTACGAGGACGTGTTTCGCGCGATGGCCCTCGCACTCCCGCTCGAGCAGCTCGCGACAGCTCCCGAAGAGGCAGCGGCGCAGGTGGTGGGCGCCCTGGCGCGCGGCGACGCCCTGTGCGTGTTCCGCGCCCTCGGAGGGGCCCCGGGCTTCCGTCTGGAAGGGCTCGAGGCCGGGGCGCGACGGGCGCGGGTGGGGGGCTCGCTCGTGGTGCACATGCCCGGGGGGCAGCCTGCCGAGGTGCGCGTCTGGGGCAGCGGTGTGCTCGCCGCGGACGGACGCACGGTGCGGCTGACCCGCCCGGGGAGGGTGCACGTGGAGATCTGGTCACAGGCCCCGGGACGGTGGTGGGGCAGGGAGGCGAAACCCTGGCTCGTCGCGAGTCCCGTCGAGGTGGTGCCGTGAGCGTGCGTCTCTGCTAAGGGGCGGGAACGGGTCGCCATGCGCCTCCTCTACGTCCTCACCAGCTACGTCCTCTTCGCGCTCCTCTTCCCGGTGCTGAGCCTGCACCGCAAGACGCGCTCGGGCCTGTGGCAGCGCTTCGGCTTCTACCCATCGGACATCGTCCCTGCGGGCGGCTCGCCGCGCATCTGGCTGCACGGGGCGAGCGCGGGAGATCTGCTGGCCCTGGCGCCGCTCATCAGCCGTCTGCGGGCACGCTTCCCGTCGGCCCGCATCCTGCTCTCCACCACCACCAACTCCGGGCACATGATGGCGCGCCAGCGCCTTGCCAGGGAGGTGGACGCGGTCCTGTACGCACCATGGGACCTGTGGGGCGCGACGCGACGGGCGATGCGCGCGCTGCGGCCGGACCTGCTCGTGCTCGAGTACACGGAGATCTGGCCCAACCTCATCCGGGCCGCCCGGGGCGCGGGCGCGCGCGTGGCACTCACCAACGGCCGCTTCTCCCCGGCGCACCTGGGCCGCTACCGGTTCCTCTTCACCACCATCGGCAACCCGCTCGACGACGTGGACCTCTTCCTCATGCGCGAGGACGAGGAGGCCGAGCGCGCACGTGTGCTGGGGGCCCCGCCCGAGCGCGTGCAGGTGACCGGCAACACCAAGTTCGACGCGCTCGCCGCGCAGGCCTTCGAGGCGGACGAGGGCGAGCTGCGCAGCGCGCTCGGCGTCGGGCCCGGAGCGCGGGTGTGGATCGCCGGCAGCACACACGAGGGCGAGGAGGAGCGCCTCCTCGCGGTCTACCGGAGCCTGCGCGAGAGCTACCCCGACCTGCGTCTCATCATCGCGCCGCGCTACATCGAGCGTGCGCAGCGCATCCTCTCGCTCGCGCACGCCGCGGGGCTCGAGGCTGCCCTCCGCTCGAACGTCAAGGCGTCAAGTGCGCCGGTGGTGGTGCTGGACACCATCGGCGAGCTCACCCGCGCCTACCGGCTGGCCACGCTCGTCTTCGTGGGTGGCTCGTTCACGCGCCGGGGCGGACAGAACATCCTCGAGCCGGCTGCGCAGGGACGCCCCGTGCTCTTCGGGCCACACATGGAGAACTTCCACGACAGTGTGCAGGTGCTCGTGGGCCGTGGTGGCATCCAGGTGAACGACGAGGAGCACCTCCACCGCACCCTGCACGAGCTCTTTGCCAGGCCCGAGGCGGTGGCGTCGCTCGGCGCTCTGGCCCGCGCGGCTGTCCGACAGGTGTCGGGAGCGAGCGATCTGAACGTCGAGCAGCTCGCCCGGCTGCTGACCGGCCCGGCGCGCTGACGCACGGCTTCTGCCAGCACCCCGAGTTCGCGTACAAGGCCCCTCGTCCGTGACACCCGCACCACTCGAAGCAGACCCCCGGAGCATCCTCATCCTGCGCTACAGCGCGCTCGGGGACGTCGTGCTCGCCACGTCGGTGCTCGAGCCCCTGCGCCAGCGCTTCCCCCATGCGCGCATCGAGTGGCTCACCGAGTCCGCCTACGTCCCGCTGCTGTCGGGGCTGCCCGAGCTCTCGCGCGTGCTTCCGCTGTGGCGGCCCGGGCGGGGGTTGGACCCCCAGCTCGTCGGTCCCTACGACCTCGCGGTGGACCTGCAGG
>JAKEEX010000248.1 GCA_022616315.1 Myxococcaceae bacterium | reverse complement strand
GGAAGGGACGTGAGCAACCCACGCGGCAGCCCTCAGGGCAGGGCCGCCGTCGTGTGTGCGAGCGGTGTCGGCGGTGGGGGTGTACCCCTGTCCCCAGGGTGCAGCCCGTGCACCCGTGCACTCCCAAGGTCCCCCCGTCCCCCCAGAGCGCCCGCAAGTGCAGCACGCGGCACCACCGCACCGCCCCGCGGCAGCCAGAGTGCCCGCAGGCCAGCACGGGAGCGCACCCACGTCACCCGCGGCGCACCGTGCCTCCCGCACCGCGCCTCACCGACGTGCCGACTTCATCCGCGGTGTGAAAGCGTCCAACCCGGAGCGCCTCGTCGTACAGAAGGGCCTGCTCGGCTTGCGTTCGCGCAGGAAGGCTTGGCCGCATGAAGCGACCAGGTCGCAAGAGCGAGAGGGTGAGGGGGCTGGACCGACGCCGTGTCTCCGCTCTTCACCTCATCCCGAGGTGCACGTTCGCGAGCGCCTCGCATCCCGCATCGCACTCGGGGAGCTTGAGCACCAGCCGCGCGCGCTCCTGGCAGAAGTCGTGGAGGCTCGCATCCGAAGAGCGTGGACCCGTGCAGACCGTCCGGAGGTCCTCCAGAGCGCGCGTGAGCAGCGCGGCACGCTCCTCCCGAGGGAGCCTCAGCAGCGCCCGGCGATCCGCGCCCAGGCTCCACGCCCAGAGCGTCACCCACCCGAGCAGTGACACGAGCAGGAGGAAGCGCACACCCCTCGGCAACCGCGCGAAGGCAGACGTCCGCGCGGGTGCGACGGGTGCGAGGTGAGCGTGGAAGGGGTCGTTCGAGTTCATCACGCGGTGCCGGTCCACCGCTGCAAAGCCAGGACCAGACACATCGCCGCGTATCAACAGAGGTACTTCGAGATGAAAGCGGGGCAACGCTTCGTGCACTGCGCAACCCGCTCACTCGCGCGCCTTGCATGCTGCAACGCGCGGGGAATGTCATGCCCCCCGCTGCGAGGGCACGGGCGTCACTTCACCTGGCCCGCGTCTTGCCTAAGGGGCGCCGCAAGACCAGGAGGGTCTTTCACAACATGCGTCACTCAATCTTTGTGGCGGTCATCGCCACGTTCTTCATCCACCTCGCTCCCGCGCGAGCCGAGGGTGTCCCGGCCGAGAATCAGCCGGCTCCCGAGGCGGCATCCGCTGCGCAGGAGCAGCCGGCGACCGAGCCTGCAGCCGTCCCATTCGCGTTCGCTGACTTCTCGTGGGTCCCCGGCAACGCGGGCGCCGCCGAGAGGCCATTCTCGTTCGGGCCGTTCACCGGTGAGTTCCGGGCGGACACGGTCTACCACTACAGCTTCAACCGACCCGCGGACGACACCATCTCGGGCTCGAGCGAGGTGTTCCGGCACGGCGAGTTCCAGGTCACCCAGCTCGGCATCGGCGGCGACTTCTTCTACAAAAACGTCATGGGCCGGCTGATGACCCAGTTCGGCATGTACTCGCAGACCACGCCGCGCAACGACGCGAGCCCCGGGCGCGGCCAGTGGCAGCTCGACAACGCCTACCGCTACATCTCCGAGGCGTACGGCGGGTACCACATCGACGCGATGAACGGCATCAACATCCAGGCCGGTATCTTCATGTCGTACATCGGGCTCTGGAGCTACTACAACTTCGACAACTGGACCTACCAGCCCTCGTACGTGTCGTCGAACACGCCGTGGTTCTTCAACGGCGCGCGCGTCCAGATCTTCACGAGCGACAAGCTGAAGATCGAGCCGTGGCTCGTGAACGGCTGGCAGTCCTACGGGCGCTTCAACGAGGCGCTGGGCGTCGGTGGGCAGGTCCTGTGGCGCCCCACCGGCTGGCTCTCCGTCGTCACGAACAACTACTTCGGCACGGACACGCTCGGCAACAAGGACCGCCTGCGCATCCACACCGACGACAGCATCATGGTGAAGTACCTCGACACCCCCGGCAATTTCCTGAGCCAGGCCGCGGCGTCCCTCACGATCGACGCCGGCTGCGAGTGGGGCGGTGGCGTCGGGTGCGGTGACCAGTACTTCCTCGGCTTCATGGCGTACAACCGGCTGTGGTTCGCGGAGAACAAGGTGGGGTTCACCGTGGGCGGTGGCGCCATCACGAACCCCGGCCGGTATCTCGTGCTGCTGCCGCCCATCAACGGAGCGACGGCGTTCTCGGGCACGCCCTACTTCACGGCGGCCCCTGGTGACACGTACCAGGCGTGGGACACGCAGGTGACGGCGGACTACTCGCCGGTGCCCTTCATCACGTTCCGCGTGGAGTTCAACCACCGCCAGGCCAACGTGCCCTACTTCACCGGTCCGGGGGGCGTCACGCCTCCGGGCGGGAACCAGGGCCCTCCGGGCTCCATGGTGGAGGGCTGGACGCCGGACCTCGTCCCCAGCGAGAACCGCCTCACCGGGGCGCTGCTGGTGAAGATCTAGGCGCAGTCGATGGGTGACGGGGACGAGGTTCGTGCCCGTCACCCCTCCGGCCTGAGCGCGCGGGCCCTCGAGGCTCACCGCTCGAGCTGCTGCTCGGCGAGCGCGCGGCATTTGCCGTCGCACTCCGGGAACTTGAGGAGGAAGCGCGCGCGCCGCCGGCACTCGTGGACCAGCGCCGTCTGGCGCGCCTCGGAGCAGAGCAGCTCGAGGTCGGCGAGGGCGCGCGAATAGAGCTCGGCGCGCTCGTCCGAGGGCATTCGCGAGAGCGCCCGGCGCTCCTGCCCCTGGTTCCAGACGAGGAAACCCAGGAGCGCGAGCACCACCAGGATGAAGGCAGCGAGGCGGCGGGGGTCTCGACGCAGCACGCGCCAGCTGCCGG
Source organism: Myxococcaceae bacterium (assembly GCA_022616315.1). Classification (GTDB taxonomy): domain Bacteria; phylum Myxococcota; class Myxococcia; order Myxococcales; family Myxococcaceae; genus JAKEEX01. The sequence continues at coordinate 147 of JAKEEX010000248.1, read as the reverse complement.
TGCCGGGAGTGCCGCGCGTGTCCTTCCGCACCGTCATGCGCCGCTCCTTCCTCCGGCATCGTCCTTCTCCCTCTCCCGAAGGGAGGGGCGTCGGCACGTCAGAGTTGGAGACGGGGGCGGGGGCCGTCAACGCCCGGCCTCATCGGC
>JAKEEX010000247.1 GCA_022616315.1 Myxococcaceae bacterium | reverse complement strand
CTGGTGGGCCTGGTGGACCCGGTCGAGAAGGGCTGCCGCAGCTGCCACGACGCCTCCTCGCCCTCGCTCGCCCCCTTCGATTTCCGCACCGCGCTGAAGGCCATCGACCACTGGTCCAAGGACAGGCTCGAGCGCGTCGAGCCGCAGGCAGCGCCGCGGGCCACGCAGGCCAGCACCAGCGCGGGCACGAAGTGAGCCCCCAGGTGCCCCTCCTCATCCTGGACGCCCGGTTCCTCATCACCGCGGTGGAGACCAAGGGCTACCCGAGCCCGGACCGGCCGGAGGTGGCCTTCGTGGGCCGCAGCAACGTGGGCAAGTCGTCCATGATCAACGCGCTGGCCGGACGGCGGAAGCTCGTGCGTGTGTCCAACACCCCCGGCCGCACCCGCACGCTCAACTTCTTCGACGTGGACCTGGAGTGGGAGGGGAAGAGGCGCGACATCCGTCTCGCGGACCTGCCCGGCTACGGCTTCGCCAAGGCCTCCAAGTCCGAGCGGGCTGCGTGGGAGAAAATGATCACCACCTACCTCGAGAAGCGGAAGGGGCTCGGTGCGGTGGTGAGCATCATCGACGCGGAGGTGGGCCCCACCCCGGAGGACCACGAGGTGCTCGGCTACCTCCAGGCGAAGACGCCGGCGCGCATCCTCGTGGCAGCCACCAAGATGGACCGCCTCCCCAAGGCGCGACGCAAGCCACGCCTCAAGCAGCTGGCCGCGGACCTGGAGCTGCCCGAGCAGGCGCTCTTCGCGTTCTCCTCCACCGAGAAGACGGGCGTCGAGGACATTTGGGGCGCGCTGCTCGAGGTCCTGCGGTAGCTTCCGCCGCCTCGTGAGCGACCAGGACGGACGGAGCAGCACGAAGCAGAGGGCCCTCGCACGCACGCAGGAGCGCCGTGCGCTGATGGCCCTCCCGCCCAGGCGGCGGATGGATGCACTCGTCGAAGCGCAGGACGCCCGGGCGCTGGTGCGGTCCCTGCCGGCAGAGGACCTCTACACCACCATCCAGGAGGTGGGGCTCGCGGACGCCTCCGAGCTCGTGCAGCTCGTGTCGCCGCGGCAGTTCCAGACGTTCCTGGACCTCGGCAGTTGGGAGCGGGACACGCTGGACGCGCACCGCGTGCTCACCTGGCTTCGTGCCGCGCGCGGAGAGGAGCCCGGGGAGTTCATCGCGAAGCTCGAGAAGATGGACCTCGAGCTGCTCGAGCTGGTCCTGCGCCGCTTCGCCCGCGTGCACTCCCTCGAGGAGACGCCGGACGTCCACGTGGAGGGCGTGACGCTGGAGACGCCCGAGGGAAAGTACCTCGTCGAGCTCACCGTGGAGGGAGCGGAGCAGGCGGCGCTGCGGACGCTGGTGAACGACCTCCTCGCGCAGAACCCCTTCGAGGCGGTGCGCCTGCTGGAGGCGGTGCGCTGGGAGGTGCCGGGGGAGCTCGAGGAGCAGGCCTTCCGCTTCCGCACGGCGCGCCTGGCGGACCTGGGGTTCCCGTCGCCGGAGGAGGGGGCATCGCTCTTTGCGTACGCGGACCCGGAGCGCTTCCCCGTGCGTGGACACGCGACGCGGGCCGCGCTGCTTCCCCCCGGCGAGCGCGTGGACTACCTCGAGGCCGTGGTGCGCGCGCTGGACGAGGACGAGCGGGACGCGCTCGAAGGCGAGCTGAGGCTGACCGCGAACCAGGCCCTCGTCGCGGAGGGGGCCGAGCCCGGTGACGTGGAGGCGCAGCGCTCCGTGCTCGAGATGGTGAGGGACGTGCTGAACCTCGGCCTCGAGCACGCCACCGGGGGTGACCCCGAGCGTGCGGTGGACGTCCTGCGCGAGGAGCACCTCAAGCGGCTCTTCCAGCTCGGCTTCTCGCTGACGTTGAAGCTGAAGTTCCGCGCGGACCGCCTGATGCGGCTGCCCCTGGCGCGGGTCGAAGGTGTCCCGCTGCTCTTCCCGCGCGAGGCCGCCGGAGTGTCCGCCCTTCGACAGCGGCGCCCGCGCCGTGCCCTGAAGGTCGATGGCGCGGAGCCGGTGCCCTTCCGCAACCGGCGTGAGCTCGCGGAGTCCGCCGAGCTGCTCTCGCGCGCGGAGGCGCAGGTGGTGGTGCTCGGTGCGCTCCTCGGAGGGACGAGGGACGCCGCGGACGAGGCGGTGCGCGGTCTCGGGCGTCCCCTCGTCGAGGTGGGTGTCGAGGGCCTCTTCACGGCAGCCGTGGCTCACGCGGTGCGCACCGGCGAGGCGCGTGTGGCGCCGGTGCCCCAACGGGGACTCGCACCCCTGCTCGCGGCGCTCTTCACCGGGACGCCGGAGGCTCCGGCCGTGCGTCCCGAGGCGCGGAGCCGCGCGCGGGAGGTCCTCGCCGCGGCGGTGCCTCCCCAGGCCCATGCCGAGCTGGACCGGTTGCTGGACGTCACCTTCGAGCGGCTCCTGGACGAGCTCGGACGCCCCTTCCTCTCGGGCACCGTGCTTCCCACCGTCGCGGAAGCGCTCCTCCCGCTCGAGCGCACGTAGCGAGCTCCTCCCGTCTCCCCCCGGGAGCACACTCCCCTCTCCCTCTGGGAGAGGGAAAGTGGGTGAGGGGGCTGCGCAACCCGTCCTCGAGGACAGGGTCACAGTGTCACCCCCATCCGTGAATGCCACGGTGGGACTCCCGCCCCGCATGGCACGTGCACTGCTTCTCCGACGCGCGTGAACCCACGGCCCCATCCGAACCGGGGCGACGCGGCTCGCGCCAGGAGGCATCCAACGATGGGGCAGAGCGGGACGGCGGAGGGGCGTCCGTTGCACATCGTGCAGTTCACCCGTTCCTTCCACTTCGGGGGGACCGAGGTCCAGGTGCTGGAGCTCCTCCGCGGCCTGCCCGACGGATTCCGCGTGCGCGTGGGCGTGCTCGAGGCAACCGGTCCGCTGCTCGAGTCCGTCTGGGAGGTGGGGCACGTGCCCGAGTCGTTCCCGCTCAAGGGCACGCTCGCGCACACGAACTCGGCGCTCCAGGTGCTCCGTCTCGCGCGCTGGCTGCGGCGCCATCGTTGCGAGCTCGTGCACGTGCACGACTTCTACTCCACGGTGCTCGCGGTGCCCGCTGCGAAGCTCGCCGGCTGCAGGGTGCTGGTGGGGCGCCTGGACCTCTCGCACTGGCAGGGGCCGGCGCGCAGGGCCGTCCACGCGGAGCTGACGCGCAGAGCGGACCACGTCGTGTGCAACGCGGACGCCATCCGCCAGATGCTCCTCGCCGAGGAGGACATCGCGCCGGCGCGGGTCAGCGTCATCCCCAACGGACTGGACCTCGCGCGCTTCGACGCTCGGATGCGCGACGGGCTGGTGGCGCCACTCCCGGACACGGCGGGAGCGCCCGTGGTGGTCCACGTGGCCAACATGAACCACCCGGTGAAGCGACAAGGGGACCTCCTCGACGCGCTCAGGACCGTGCGTGCCCGCGGCGTGAACCTCCACGCGTTCCTGGTGGGGGATGGCCCTCTCCGTCCCGCGTTCGAGCAGCGCGCGCGGGAGCTCGGCATCCGGGACGCGGCCCACTTCCTCGGCCACAGACCGGACGTCCCTGCCATCTACGCACGCGCCTCGCTGGGGGTCCTCTGTTCATCCGCGGAGGGGCTGTCAAACGCGGTGATGGAGGGAATGGCGGCCCGGCTCCCCATGGTCGTGACGCGCGTGGGTGGCAACACCGACCTCGTCGCGGATGGAGAGCGGGGGAGGGTGGTGGAGCCCCAACAGCCCCGCGTCCTCGCGAGAGCCATGCTCGAGGTCCTGTCGAATCCCAGGGTCGCTCAGCGCATGGGACGTGCGGCGCGACGCTTCGTGGAGACGGAGCTGTCCCTCGAGCGCATGGTGGAGCGCCACGCGTCGCTCTACCGGCGCATCGCCACCAGGTCCGCTCCCACCGCCTCCTGAACGCTGCGGAACCCGTCGCGCTCGAGCAGCGCCGCGAGCCCCGTGACGATGGCCTTCACCGACGCCGGGCCGCCGTAGATGAAGCCCGTGTACAGCTGAACGGCCGAAGCACCGGCGCGGATCTTCCGGTACGCATCCTCGGCGGTGAACACGCCGCCCACCCCGATGAGCGTGAGCCTGCCTGCGGCCCGCTGTGCGGCGCGCGCGAGCACCGCATCCGCCAGCGGGCGCAGCGGTGCCCCGGAGAAGCCTCCCTGCTCGCCCGCGAGCGGATGCTCGACCGGACGGGTGATGGTGGTGTTGGTGGCGATGAGGCCCTGGATTCCGCACGCGAGCGCCACGTCCACCACCGCGTCCACCGCCTCGGGCCCGAGGTCCGGCGCGATCTTCAGGAGGAGGGGCTTGCCCGGCGCCACCTGTCGGATGCGCGCCTGCACGGCCGTCAGCAGCGCGGTGAGGGCCTCGGGCTCCTGCAGCTGGCGCAGGTTGGGCGTGTTGGGGGAGCTCGCGTTGACGACGACATAGTCACCGAGCGCGGCGAGCTGGTCCACGCACGCCACGTAGTCGGACACGGCGTCCGCCAGAGGCGTGTCCTTGTTCTTGCCCACGTTGACCCCCACGGGCCCGGGGCGCCAGGTCCGCGTGGACAGCCGGGAGGCCGCCTCGGCCGCGCCGTGGTTGTTGAAGCCGAGCCGGTTGATGAGCGCGCGGTGCTCGGGGAGCCGGAAGAGGCGGGGCTTCGGGTTGCCCGGCTGCGGACGCGGCGTCAGCGTGCCCACCTCCACCGCCCCGAAGCCGAGCGAGAACAGGCCGTCCACGGCGTGGGCGTCCTTGTCCAGCCCCGCGGCGAGGCCCACCGGGTTGGGCCAGCGTAAGCCCGCGACGTCCACGGCGAGCTCCACCGGCGCGGTCCGGGCGCGCAACCAGCGGCACAGTCCTTCGAGGTGGGAGAGGAGCCCGAGCACCCAGAGCGTGAAGACGTGGGCGGCTTCGGGAGGGAGGAGGAAGAGGAGGCTGCGGATGAGTGGGTACACGTCAGGAGGGGATGAAGGAGGCTTGCCGGGCCCAGGCGAGGGTCTGGTCGACCTGCTCCGGGGTGAGGATTCCATTCTGCTCGACGAGCTCCACCTCCCGCCGCATGTCGGTCTCCAGCAGGTAGGGCCCGTCCGTGTTGAGGGTGAACTTGACGCCGCGGTCCCAGAAGATCCGGATGATCTCCCGCAGCTCCTGGATTCCCTCCACCGCGTGGGTGTGGAGGTTCGAGGTGGGGCAGAGCTCGAGCACCACGTCGCGCTCGCGCAGGAGCTTCATGGCCGCCTCGTCCCGCGCCGCGCGGATGCCGTGGCCGATGCGGTGGGGCCTGAGCTTCTCCACGACCGCCACCACGCCCTCCACGCCCGTTCCCGCGGTCTCACCCGTGTGCACCGTGCACTTGAGTCCGCCCTGTCGCGCGCGGTCGAAGAGGTCCACGTAGCGGCTGACGACCTCGGGCTGGAGCTCGAGCGCGTTCTTCTCCGTCCCTGCGAGGTCGATCCCCACGACACCGCGCGAGCGGTACCTGATCGCCTTCTCCACGAGGATGCTGTTGAGGCGGTGGTCGAACTCGCGCGCGAGGCAGAAGATGAGCCCCACCTTCACTCCGTACTCGAGCACCGCGCGGTCCATCCCCCGCAGCGCCGCGTGGATGATGTGGTCCAGGTCCAGCTCGCTGTTGAGGTTGCGCTTCATCGGATTGAAGCGCAGCTCGATCTGCGTGACGCGGCTCCCCCGGTACTCCTTGCCGATGATCTCGTAGACGCTGCGCTCGATGGCCATCGGGGACGACTGGATCTTCTCTGTCCAGGTGTGGAGGATCTTCAGGTAATCCTCCAGGCTCCCCACCTTGTCCGGGCGCGCGGTGATGAGCTCCACGAAGTCGAAGTAGCTCTTGACCGGCAGCTTGAAGCCCTGCTGGTGCGCAAGGGACCAGAGGATGTGGGGCGCCACCGCGCCACCCACGTGGATGTGCAGGTCGATGAGCTCGCGGGCCATGACCGACACTAGCCACAGCCTCGGGCCCCCGTCGAGCCTCAGCGTCGGAGCAGCACGTAGACCGCTCCAGCGCCGCCGTCGTGCGGTCGCGCGGTGGTGAAGGCCAGCACCTGGCGTGCAATGCGGCCCTGCGTGAGCCACACCCGCATGCGCTCCTTGAGCACGGGTATCTGGTCCTTCGAGTGCAGGCCCCGTCCGTGCACCACCACGACACAGCGGCGTCCCACCCGGCGGCTCTCGGTGAGGTACCGCTCCAGGGCCTCCTTCGCCTCGGCCTGGGTGAGCCCGTGGAGGTCCACGTGGCCCTGCACCGCGAAGTCGCCACGGCGCAGGCTGCGGAGGAGGCGGGCGTCCAGCCCGGGCACGCATCCCTCGATGAACTCGTCGGTGTCGGCGATGTCGAAGCGCCCGTGTCCACTGACCAGCTCGGCGAGCTGGGCCAGGGCCTCCGCGTTCTCGTCCACGCGCGCGGGCAGGGGCACCTGGGGCTCCACCACGCTGCCCCGGTCGGTGAGGGGGCGGACTCCGTCCATGGCCTCGAGGAACAGCTCCGCGTCCTTCGGCTCCGCGCGGCGAGGCGGTGTCGCCTTCGGGGGAGCGGGGGGCGGCCTGGCGGGGGCGGGCGTCTCCACCTTGAGCTTCAGCCCCTTGAACGGGGTGTTGAAGCCGGCGTCCTTCTTCGTTGGCTTTCCACGGTCGGCCAAGCGGTTGGCTCCTCGGGAGACGGTGGGCGGGAGGGAGCCCAACGTCCTAACGGCTGGGGGGATGCGTGCGCAATTCCCTTGAGGCCGGGGCCCATCGCAGGGAGTCTGCCGCGCCATGGCACACCTCATCGACGGCAAGGCGGTGGCGGCGAAGATCCGGGCCCAGCTGAAGGAGGAGACGGCGCGCATGAAGGAGGAGCGCGGCGACGTCCCCGGCCTTGCGGTCATCCGGGTGGGCGAGGATCCGGCCTCCAAGGTGTACGTCGGCGGCAAGCGCAAGGCGGCGGAGGAGATCGGCTTCAACTCCTGGGAGCACCACTACGACGCGGGCGTGAGCCAGGCGGAGATCATCGCCAAGGTCCAGGAGCTCAACGCGAACCCTGCGGTCCACGGGATGCTCATCCAGCTCCCCTTGCCGAAGCACATCGACGCGGACGCGGTGATGGCCGCGGTGAAGCCGGAGAAGGACGCGGACGGCTTCCACGTGGTCAACGCGGGGTTGCTCGCCATCGGCCGTCCCGGACCGCGTCCGTGCACTCCGTTGGGCGTCATGCGCCTCCTCAAGGAGATTCGCTACGACCCGACGGGGAAGCACGCGGTGGTGGTGGGGCGCAGCAATATCGTGGGCAAGCCCATGGCGCTGATGCTCCTTCAGGCCAACGCCACGGTGACCATCTGTCACAGCAAGAGCGACCTGCCGCGCGAGGTGCGCGAGGCGGACCTGCTCGTGGCCGCCGTGGGCGTGCCCGAGCTCGTCAAGGGCGAGTGGATCAAGCAGGGCGCCGTCGTCATCGACGTGGGCGTGAACCGGCAGCCCACGGGCAAGCTCGTGGGAGACGTGGAGTTCGCCACCGCCAGCCAGCGCGCCTCGTACATCACCCCGGTTCCCGGCGGAGTGGGGCCCATGACCATTGCCATGCTGATGCAGAACGCGATGGACGCCGCGAAGCGCGCGGGCCGGTAGGCGCGAACGGCTCAGCTCCCCGTGCGCGCCCTCAGCGCGGAGACGATCATCTGCGTCGCCGGGCTCTTGTTGAGCGTGTAGAAGTGGATGCCCGGCACACCGCGCGCCAGGAGCTCCATGCACTGGATCGTTGCGTGCGCCACGCCGAGCTGCATCACCGCCTCCGGCCGGTCCTTCACCCGCTCCAGCTGGAGCGCCAGGCGCATGGGCACCGTGGCGCCGCACATGCGCGTGAAGCGCGCGAGCTGCTCCGCGTTGGTGATGGGCATGATGCCCGGGACGATGGGGACGTTGATGCCCGCCCTCCGCGCCCTCTCCACGAAGTCGAAGTAGAAGGCGTTGTCGAAGAAGAGCTGCGTCACCACGAAGTCCAGGCCCGCGTCCACCTTGGCCTTCAGGTGCCGCAGGTCGTCGTCCCGCGAGGCCGTCTCCACGTGCCCCTCCGGGTACGCCGCGCCGCCCAGGCAGAACGGGTAGTCCCGGGCCCGGATGAACTCCACCAGCTCCGAGGCGTAGCGGAAGCCACCGGCGGCGGGCTGGAAGCTGCGCTCGCCCACGGGAGGGTCCCCCCGGAGCACCAGCACGTTCTCGATGCGCGCAGCGGCGAGCCTGTCCAGCAGGGCAGCGAGCTCCTCCCGCGAGTGTCCCACGCAGGTGAGGTGCGCCATGGCCTCGATGCCGGTGGAGCCCTTGATGCGCTCGACCAGGTCCACCGTCCGCTCGCGGGTGCTGCCACCCGCGCCGTACGTGACGGAGACGAAGCCCGGCTCCAGCGGGGCGAGCTCCTCGAGGCTCCGCACGAGGTTGGTCACGCCCTCGTCGGTCTTCGGCGGGAAGAACTCGAACGAGAAGCAGGGATTGGACGGGTTGAGGCGGTAGCGAATCTTCATGGCGCGGACAGTCATCCTACGCCTTTGCGACGCGCTTGAATCACCCCGGATGGACCTCTATGGTCCGCCGCCTTCACACCCGGGAGATCTGCTCATGGCCCTCAGAACGCCCCTCAACGACGCCCACCGCCGCCTGGGCGCCCGGATGGTGGACTTCGCGGGCTGGGACATGCCCGTGCAGTACGCGGGGGGCATCGCCGAGCACGAGACGGTCCGGACCGCCGCGGGCCTCTTCGACGTCTCCCACATGGGTGAGATCGAGTTCCGTGGGCCCGGTGCGCTCGAGGCCGCGAATGGCCTCATCACCCAGGACCTGGCACGCATCGCGGACGGGCAGGCGGCCTACGCCGGGCTCCTCACCCCCGAAGGCACCTTCGTGGATGACGTCGTGGCCTACCGGTTCTCGCCGGAGCGCATCCTCATCTGCGTCAACGCGAGCAACCGGGAGAAGGACTTCGCGTGGATGTCCCAGCACGCGAAGGGCGTGAAGCCCGTCGACCGCAGCGACGAGTACGGCCAGATCGCCGTCCAGGGCCCGAAGGCCGCCGGAATCGTCCAGCGGTTGACGAAGACGGACCTCTCGAAGCTCGCGACGTACCGCTTCCAGGAGGGTGAGGTCGCGGGCGTGCCCTGCATCATCTCCCGCACCGGCTACACCGGCGAGGACGGCTTCGAGCTGTACTGCCCGGCGGGGCAGGCCGAGAAGCTCTGGAATGCCTTGCTCGAGGCGGGCCAGTCGGAGGGCCTCAAGCCCTGTGGCCTGGGCGCGCGAGACACGCTGCGCACCGAGATGAAGTACGCCCTCTACGGCAACGACATCGACGAGCAGCGCACCCCGCTGGAGGCCGGGCTCGGGTGGATCGTCAAGCTCGACAAGGCGGACTTCATCGGCAAGGCGGCCCTGGAGAAGCAGAAGGCCGAGGGCGTGAAGCGCAGGCTCGTGGGCTTCGAGCTGACCGGCGCAGGTATCCCCCGCCACGGCTACCCCATCCTCAAGGACGGCAAGCGGGTGGGGGAGGTGACCAGCGGTACCATGGGCCCCTCGGTGAAGAAGGCCATCGGCATCGGCTACGTGCCCACCGAGCTGACGGCAGAGGGCTCGACCTTCGACGTGGAGATCCGCGGCAAGCCCGTGCCCGCACGCGTCGTCAAAACCCCGTTCCTCAAGAAGTCCTGACACCCCAGGAGACGTGAGCCATGGCCTCGAACCCGAAGGACCTCAAGTACACCAAGGAGCACGAGTGGGCCCGCACGCAGGGCAACGTGGTGGTCATCGGCGTGACCGACCACGCGCAGGAGGCGCTCGGTGACGTGGTCTACGTGGAGCTGCCGAAGGTGGGCGACACGCTGACCGCGGGCAAGCCGTTCGGCGTCATCGAGTCCACCAAGGCGGTGAGCGAGCTGTACGCGCCCATCTCCGGCAAGGTGGTCAAGGTGAACGACGCGCTCGCGGACTCTCCCCAGACGGTGAACAGCGACCCCTACGGCGCAGGCTGGATCGTCGAAGCCGAGCCCTCGGACGCCGGCCAGGTGGCCAGCCTCATGGACGTCGCTGCGTACGAAGCGTTCCTCGCCCAGGGCGGGAACTGAAGCACCCCCGGGTTGGTGTTACTCACCGACCCCTCTCTCCCCAGAACCTCACTATGTCGCTCGACTGGAAGTCTCAGGAGTCCTTCGCTGGCCGGCACATCGGCCCCAACGTGCGCGAGCTCGAGGCGATGCTCGCCGAGCTCGGTGTCCCCTCGCTCGACGCCCTGATGGCGGAGACGGTTCCGGAGGTCATCAGGACCCGGAAGCCGCTCGCCCTCCCGGCAGCTCTGGACGAGCACGCCGCGCTGGACGCACTCCGCGCGCTGGCCTCCCGCAACCAGGTCTTCCGGTCGTACATCGGCGCGGGCTACTCCGACACGCACACGCCGCCGGTCATCCTGCGCAACATCCTGGAGAACCCGGGCTGGTACACGCAGTACACGCCGTACCAGGCGGAGATCGCCCAGGGCCGACTCGAGGCGCTGCTGAACTTCCAGACCATGGTGATGGATCTCACCGGGATGGAGATTGCCAACGCCTCCCTTCTGGACGAGGGCACCGCGGCCGCCGAGGCGATGGCGATGCTGTTCGCCACCAAGGGCGGCGCGGAGCGGAAGGCCTTCCTCGTCTCGCAGGACTGCCACCCGCAGACGATGGCGGTGGTGCGCACGCGCGCGGAGCCGCTGGGCGTCACCGTGGTGCAGGGTGACCTCCGCACCGCGGACCTCACGGGCGTCTTCGGCGCCCTGGTGCAGTACCCGGCGACGGACGGCGCGGTCGTGGACCCCCGCTCCTTCATCGAGAAGGCGCACGCGGCGGGCGCGGGCGTCGTGATGGCGGCGGACCTCCTGGCGCTGACGCTGCTGACGCCTCCTGGAGAGCTCGGCGCGGACGTGGCCGTGGGCAATACCCAGCGCTTCGGCGTACCCATGGGCTTCGGTGGCCCGCACGCGGCGTACTTCGCCACGCGCCAGAGCTACTCGCGCCACATGCCGGGCCGCATCATCGGCGTGTCCGAGGACGCGCAGGGCAGGCGCGCGCTTCGCATGGCGCTCCAGACGCGCGAGCAGCACATCCGCCGCGAGAAGGCCACGTCCAACATCTGCACCGCGCAGGTGCTGCTGGCCATCATCTCCAGCATGTACGCGGTGTACCACGGGCCCAGGGGGCTGAAGGCCATCGCCGAGCGCACCCACGCGCTCACCGGCCTCCTCGCGCGCGGCCTGCGCAAGCTCGGCTACACGCTGAAGCACGAGAGCTTCTTCGACACCGTGGCCGTGCAGGTGACACCCGCGCAGGCGGACGCGCTGATGGCCGCTGGCGTGGCCCGGAAGATGAACTTCCGCCGCCTGGCCCAGGACGCGCTCGGGCTCTCGCTGGACGAGACGACGCGGCCGGCGGACGTTGCGGAGCTGCTCGCGGTCTTCGCGCAGGGCAAGCCGGTGCCCTCCCTCGACGAGCTCGGCCGCGAGCTGTCCCTGGCGGTGCCGGCGGGGCTCGTGCGCACGAGCGAGTACCTCACGCACCCCGTCTTCAACAGCTACCACTCCGAGACGGAGATGCTCCGCTACATCAAGCGGCTCGAGGGGCGCGACCTGTCGCTGGCGCACTCGATGATTCCCCTCGGCAGCTGCACGATGAAGCTGAACGCCACCTCGGAGATGATCCCGGTGACGTGGCCGGAGTTCGGCAAGCTCCACCCCTTCGCGCCAGCTGAGCAGGCCGAGGGCTACCGCGAGCTGTTCCGGCAGCTGGAGGCCCAGCTGTGCGAGATCACCCGCTTCGCCGCTTGCAGCCTGCAGCCCAACGCAGGCAGCCAGGGTGAGTACGCGGGCCTGACGGCCATCCGTCGCTTCCACCAGAGCCGGGGCGAGGGTCACCGCGACGTGTGCCTCATCCCCTCCAGCGCGCACGGCACGAATCCCGCGACGGCGGTGATGTGCGGCTACAAGGTGGTGTTGGTGCGCTGCGACGAGCAGGGCAACATCGACGTGGCGGACCTGAAGGTGCGTGCGGAGGAGCACAAGGCGAACCTCGCGGCGCTGATGGTCACCTATCCGTCCACGCACGGCGTGTTCGAGGAGGCCATCAAGGACATCTGCACCATCGTCCACGAGCGGGGCGGCCAGGTGTACATGGACGGCGCCAACCTGAATGCCCAGGTGGGCCTCACGAGCCCCGGCGAGATCGGCGCGGACGTCTGCCACATCAACCTGCACAAGACGTTCTGCATCCCGCACGGTGGTGGCGGTCCGGGCATGGGCCCCATCTGCGTGGCGGCGCACCTCGCCCCGTTCCTTCCGCGCCATCCGCTGGTGGCCACGGGCGGAGCGCAGGGCCCCGAGGCCGTCTCCGCAGCACCGTGGGGCAGCGCGAGCATCCTCGTCATCTCGTGGATTTACATCACGTTGATGGGGGGCGAGGGCCTCAAGAGCGCCACCGAGCACGCCATCCTCAACGCCAACTACGTGGCCAAGCGGCTCGATGCGCACTACCCGGTGCTCTACAAGGGCAAGCAGGGCCGCGTGGCGCACGAGTGCATCCTCGACCTGCGGCAGCTGAAGAAGACCTCGGGCATCGAGGTGGATGACGTGGCCAAGCGGCTGATGGACTACGGCTTCCACGCGCCCACGGTGTCCTTCCCCGTGTCCGGCACCATCATGGTGGAGCCGACGGAGTCGGAGTCCAGGGCGGAGCTGGACCGCTTCTGCGACGCGATGATCGCCATCCGCCAGGAGATCCGCGAGGTGGAGGAGGGGACGGCGCCGCGCGAGGGCAACGTGCTCAAGCACGCGCCGCACACCGCCGCGGTGGTGATGGCGGACGAGTGGACGCGCCCCTACAGCCGTGAGCGCGCCGCGTTCCCTGCACCCTGGGTGCGCGAGGGCAAGTTCTGGCCGTCGGTGGGGCGCCTCAACAACGTCCTCGGCGACCGCAAGCTCATCTGCTCCTGCCCGCCCATCGAGGACTACCAGGAGCACAAGGCGGCCTGAGGACCTGAGCCGCGAGCTGCCGCAGTGACGACGCCGGGGTGGAGCTGACAGGCCGCCCCGGCGTTCCTCTTCGTCAATCCCCGCCCATCCGCTGCATCCAGTCGCCCATGCTTCGGATGGGCGCCATGCCCTGCGATCTGACGACCACGCCCGTGCCAGCTTCGACGGTGAAGCTCATGGGGATCGCAACGGTCCGCTCGCTCGACAGGAGCGCACCGGGCGGGGGGCCGAACCAGGCGACCTGCTTGAAGGCGTCAACGACAGCCTGGTCGAGGAACTCCACGCCCGAGCTCTTCACGACCGTCACGGACTGCAGCTCTCCCGAGTCATCGAGGACAACCTTGACGCTCGTGGCGCGGTCCTGCCTCAAGTAGATCTGACCGGTTCGATCGCGCACGAGGACCTCGCGGTCCACGCCACGCGACCAATGCGGGAGGACCAGCTTCCCGATGCGGTTGAAGAAGCTCGCGTACTTCCACTCCCGGGTGTTGAGCGCAGTCGCGTCGCCCTCGTCGACATTGCGGAGGTCATCGGGCGCCGCGGATCCGACGATCGCATCCATCGCCGCAGCCGATGGCATCAGCGCGGTGATCCCACGCCGCCCCGCGCGCCCCAGGGAGCCCTGCTGCCCGTCACCCCGTCCCTCCTGGCCCGGGTGAATCTTCAGCCGGGCCGAGTTGCCCGGCATCGCCTCGCTCGATGCCTGGTTCGCGACGTTCACGCCCGGGCCAGAACCCTCCCTCGGGACACGCATCGCGATCTGGTCGCGCGACTGCACCGCAGGGACCTGGAACGAACGGGCCACTGCCCCGCTGCCCGGCCGGAAGGGAGCATCCTCGGTTCCCACTCCGTCGTTGCCGGCCAGCTGCGCCACCTGCGCGCTCGCGCCTTCGACGCCGTCGCTCGCCTTCGTGGCGGACCGTCTTGGAGCGGCGTTCTTGTACTCGACGTCCTGGACGCGGGCCCGCGTCTCCTTCTGCACGCGGTTGTTGGACTCCGCGAGGTAGGCGGAGTCCTCCGGAACCTCGTTGTTCCCGGGGGCCGTGGCGACAATCTGGCCGGACAGCTTCAGGTCTTCCTTCTTCTCCTCCGGCTTCTTCGGCTCGGCGGGAGGGGACTCGGTCGGCTCGAGCGGCGACGGCTCGCCGCGGTTCCGCGCCCACTCGGCTGCGCTCACGCTCCGGAAGCTCACCTGCTGCGGCGGAGCGGTCCTCCGGGCCCCCCCGAGCGGCGACCGGGCAGGCGAGGGGATCCGCGAGAGCGCCACCAGTGCTCCGACGGCGAGGAGATGGCAAACGACCGCTAGACCCAGCGCCACGAGGGCCCGGCGGGGGCCTCGGGAGGTGCGGCGCAGCGCTGGGCGGTCAGGACGGGTGGCCACGGCGAGGGAAGATAACCCTCCGCAACGGTGTCCGTTTCCATTCATTCCCGCCAGGCCGTCGGATCACCGCGCCGGGGGCTGTCCCGCTGCCCGTCCGCCTGGGGGGTACCCCAATCCTGCGGGGCACGTCTTCAGTACACCGGAGCCACCTCGGCCCCGTTGAAGTAGTGCCGCAGGATGGCTCGGTAGTCCTGGCCCGCCTCCGCCCGTCCGATGGCGCCCGTCTGGCACATCCCGACACCATGTCCCCATCCGGCGCCCCGGAAGACCCACGCCGTGGCGCGCCCCTTCGCGTCTCGTTCGGCGGTCACGTTGAACAGGGCGCTGTTGAGCATCCCGAAGAGCCGCCGGATGGCCAGCTCTCCGCGCACCTGGCTCGCCCCGTGCTCTCCGGACACGGTGAGGAGCCGGGCACGCCCCGACACACCGCGCTCCACCACCGTCAGCCCCTCCACGTGCCCCACAGCGAGGTCCGCGGTGAGGCGGTCCAGGACCGCCGCGGGAAACCGCTTCTCCCACCGGTACTTCGTGGGCTGCGCCAGCGATGCCGTCCTGCAGTAGGTGCGCGCGCCGCTCGCGAGGAACGCCGCGAGGTCCTTCCCCGGCTGCAGGGACTGCAGCACCTCGTCGGGCGCATCCGGACGCCCCCGGAGGCTCGCGTCCGGCTGACCACC
Source organism: Myxococcaceae bacterium (assembly GCA_022616315.1). GTDB lineage: Bacteria > Myxococcota > Myxococcia > Myxococcales > Myxococcaceae > JAKEEX01. Next base: position 11,477 of record JAKEEX010000247.1, on the reverse strand, counting down.
CCACACGTGCTCGTTGCTCTCCGTGTGCCCACCGCACACCGCGCTGTAGACGCTGTCCACGAGGCGCCGATTCGCATCGAACAGGCCCTCCCCGCGCGTGGCGTCCACCGCGCGCGTGGTGGCGGGGTGCTCGCCGGACCTGCCCTTGTACACCGCGCAGTGCTGCTCGCTGCAGAGCAGGTACGGGTCCGCCAGGTGCTTGGTGCCCACCTTCGCGAGCACCTCGCCGCGTGCGGTCACCGCCTGCGCCTTCAGTGCCTCCGCGTGGGAGCTCGCGAAGATCTCCGAGGGCACCAGGCCATACAGGAGCGCCTCGAGCGGGACCAGGTTCACGACCGCGAGCTTCCCGGCGCGGTCCAGGGACAGCTGGAGGCTTCCACGGTAGGTGCGGTCCTCGAAGCCGTGGTTTGCGTACCCCACGTCGTGCTCCACCCGACGCACCGCGAAACCCCCGCCGTCCAGTGTCTCCGCGACGATGCGGCCCTCTCCGAGCGCCAGGGAGCTCCCCTTCGCGTCGAGGACCTCGAGCGTGCCCTTTGGCGGGGCCACCAGCTCGTCGAAGAGGAACGTCCGCGAATGGTGCGTGCGGAGGATGTCCGCCTGCACCCGCGCCGCCTCCTCACGGGAGTAGGCCTTCTCCGTGAGGAGCAGCAGCCGTCGGTTGTCGATGACCTTGCCCGCAATCCCGAAGACCCCACCGAGCGTGTGCACCCGGACCTGGAGGCCCCGCGCGACCCACTCCGCCTGCGCGGCGGCCAGCCCCTGGCGGTCCTCGATGGCGTGCTCGGACAGCTGGATTCGTGCGCGGATCTCCGCCGGCACGCCGCCGAGCGCGCGGACCCGAAGGACCGTCCCCGCAGGGACCTCGAGGACCTTCTCTACGGGGCCGGCGATCCGCATCCGCATGCGACCCAGCGGCGAGAAGGTCACGTCGCGTTGGCCCTCCATCAACCGGATGGGGACCCGCGGCTCTCCCCCGCGGAAGTCCAGCTGCTTCCGGTAGAGGGTGGCCACCGGGTCGTCCGGAGCGGGCGGCATTCCCGCATCTCCCGCCGCCTCGAGGGCTGCTCCCTGCGCAGGGACGTGTGCGTTCGTCGCCGCGGGCTGCGCGGCGCTCGTCACGAGCAGCAGAAGCAGGAGTCCTGAAACACGAAGCACGTCGGGCGCGACCGTAGTGCCCCGGGGCCGCCATGTCACCGGTCCGCCTCCCTGCACGCCTGGTCGGCTCCGGTGCGAGGCGGTGCAGGCGGGACCAGACACCAAAGGCCCGCCGCTCCAACCTCGGGGACTGGAGCATCGGGCCTTCGGGCTTCGACGGGGAGAGGCGCCACCCGGATTCGAACCGGGGAATGAGGGTTTTGCAGACCCTTGCCTTACCACTTGGCTATGGCGCCGCAGGTCCCGCCTATATACGGACGGGCCCCGGACGGGTCAAGAACTGCCTCCGGGGCTACGCTGGGGGCCTTCCGGGGTGTTCGAGGGGAGGGCACATGCTCAGCGGCCATGGGCTGTTCGGGGAGGAGCACGACGCGTTTCGCCGCACCGTGCGCGCCGTCGTGCAGAAGGAGCTGCGTCCGTTCGCGCGCGAGTGGGAAGAGCGCCAGGAGTTTCCGCGCGCGCTCTTCACGCGCTTCGGTGAGCTGGGCTTCCTCGGCCTCAAGTACCCGGAGGAGTACGGAGGCTCCAACGCAGGGGAGCTCTACGAGGCCGTGCTCCTCGAGGAGCTGGCACGCTGCGGCTCGGGGGGTGTCTCGGCGGGACTCGGCGCGCAGTTCACCATCGCCACCGCACCGCTGCACCGCTACGGCACGGATGCCCAGAAGCGCCGCTGGCTCGTGCCGGCCATCCGGGGTGAGCGCATCGGTGCGCTGGGCGTGACGGAGCCCGACGCCGGAAGCGACGTGGCCGGCCTCCGCACCACCGCGCGCAGAGACGGGGACCACTACGTCGTCAATGGCAGCAAGCTCTACATCACCAACGGCGTGCGCGCGGACTTCGTCGTGCTGGCGGTCAAGTCGGACCCGGGCGCGGGTCACTCCGGGCTCTCGATGCTCGTGGTGGAGCGGGGCACGCCGGGCTTCGGCGTCTCGCGGCGGCTGGAGAAGCTGGGCTGGCGCGCCTCGGACACCGCCGAGCTGCACCTCGAGGACTGCCGGGTGCCCGTGGCAAACCTCCTCGGTCGGGAGGGGGAGGGCTTCGCGCAGATCATGGGCAACTTCCAGTGGGAGCGGCTCTCCCTCGCGCTCGGTGCGCTCGGCGCGGCGGACGAGCTCCTCGAGACGTCGCTCCAGTACGTGAAGGACCGCCACGCCTTCGGCAAGCCCCTCGCGGCGTTCCAGGTCCTCCGGCACCGTCTGGCGGAGATGGCCACCGACCTCGAGTGCGCGCGCCAGCTCACCTACCACGCGCTCCGGCTCCACGTGGGCGGCGAGTACGCCATCGCCCAGACGTCCATGGCGAAGAAGGTGGCCACGGAGATGTGCTGCCGCATGGCGGACCAGGCGCTCCAGCTGCACGGCGGCGCGGGCTACATGATGGAGCTGGACATCCAGCGACACTGGAGAGACGCACGGCTCGGCCCCATCGGCGGAGGGACGAGCGAGATCATGAACGAGATCATCGCCAAGCAGCTGGGCATCTGAGGCGCAGCGCCGGGGCTCTTCGGGACGTCGTGGTGCCTGGATGTCCAGCGCATGGCCGTCCGCTCCCCCGGGTGGCTCCGCCACCGCGCCGCTGGATGGAAGTCCCCATCCGCAGCGGTTCCTGCCACGAGAGGGGGTGACGGAGGCGTGTGTGGAGCCGACCATCGGGTGCCGCGAGCTGTACTCCCTGCTCCATGAGGATGACATCGTCGTGGTCGACTGCCGGGCCGAGGAGGCCTGGAGAGGGATGCCGGTCCACATCCCGGGCGCGCTGTGGATGACGCTGCCGGAGCTCCTCCGTTCGGCCCACGTGCTCCCCGATGACGAGCTCATCGTGCTCTGCGGAAGCGATCCGGATGGACGCGACAGCCAGCGCGCCTGCCGGATGCTGCGCCAGCGCGGCCGGGAGGCCGTCAGCCTCGAGGGAGGCCTGAACGCGTGGATCCGGGCGGGGCTCCCCACCGACCGCCACGACATCCCTGCGATGAGGAGCGCTGCGGCGCCCGCCGGCAAGTGAGCTCCCCGGACGCAGGCAGTGGATGACCTCCGGCCCGCGTTCCGCTAAACGCACCGGCCCCGAGGTCCAACTCTCCAGAGGTGCAACGTGGCGAAGCTCCGGGCGGTCATCATCGGCGCGACAGGTCTGGCGGGACAGCAATTCATCGCCGCGCTGAGGTCCCACCCGTTCCTGGAGCTCGCCGGGCTCGCCGCTTCGCCGCGCAACGCCGGCAAGAGCTACGCGGACGCGCTGCGGGCGCCGAGCGGGATGATGGGTTGGTTCCTGACCGAGCCCCTCCCCGAGGAGGTGGCGTCCATGCCGGTGCAGAACGGCGCGGACGTACGTGCGCAGGACTATGACCTCGCGTTCACCGCGGTGGAGGCGGACGTGGCGCGCGAGCTCGAGCCCCGGCTCGCACAACACATCCCCGTGGTGTCCACGGCGAGCGCCTTCCGGTACGATGAGGATGTTCCGCTGCTCATCCCGCCGGTGAACGCGGACCACGCGCCCCTCGTCCGCGAGCAGCGCCGCCGCCGGGGCACGAAGGGCTTCATCGTGCCCATCCCCAACTGCACCGTCATGGGGCTGGCCATCACCCTCGCGCCCCTGCATCAGCACTTCGGGGTGCGGGCCGTCCTCATGACGTCGCTCCAGGCCATGAGCGGCGCGGGCCGCTCCCCCGGCGTCATCGGCCTGGACATCACGGACAACGTCATCCCCTTCATCCCGAAGGAGGAGCAGAAGGTGGAGGTGGAGGCGAAGAAGATCCTCGGCACCTTCGACGGGGGCGCCTCCGTCCATCCGCTGGACGTGAAGGTGTCCTGCACGTGTACCCGCGTGCCGGTGCTGGAGGGGCACACGGAGTCGGTCTTCGTCTCGCTCGCCCGGCGGGCGACCGTCCAGGACGCGGCGCGGGTGATGCGCGAGTGGCGGGGGGCCGAAGGAACGGACCGGCTGCCGTCGGCTCCCGGGAGCTGGATCCAGGTCCACGACGATCCATTCCGTCCTCAGCCTCGTCTGGACCGGGATGCGCAGGGCGGCATGGCCACGACCGTGGGCCGGCTCCGGGAGGATGAGGTGCTGGAGAACGGGCTCAAGTACGTGCTCGTCTCGCACAACACCAAGATGGGAGCTGCCAGGGGGGCCGTGCTGGTGGCCGAGCTGCTCCACGCCCGGGGATTGCTCGCGGGCTAGAGCCAACGGCCGCTGGAATTGTCATGGTTGCAGGGAGCGGGTGCGGCTATGGTGCGCGCCCTCGCAGCCCTGAGTTTCGCCGAGGAGATCTCTCATGGCCTACGTCGTCACCGAGCCGTGCATCAAGTGCAAGTACACCGACTGCGTGGAGGTGTGCCCGGTCAATTGCTTCTACGAGGGCGCCAACTTCCTCACCATCCACCCGGACGAGTGCATCGATTGTGGAGCGTGTGAGCCGGTGTGCCCGACGAAGGCCATCTACCCGGAGTCCGAGCTGCCGGCGAAGTACGCCGAGTACAAGGCGCTGAACGCGGAGTACTCCGCGAAGTGGCCCAACATCTCCGAGAAGAAGTCGCCGCTGCCGGAGGCCGAGGAGTACAAGGACCGCACCGACAAGCGCCCGCTCCTGGACCCGAACCCGGGCTCCTGAGCGCATTCTCCTCTCCTCGATCCAATCCCCTCTCCCTCTGGGAGAGGGACAGGGTGAGGCGAGTGTGGCGACACCGAGCAACCCGGACTCACTCCGCAACATCCTCCGCCACCACGAGCCGGCTGAGTCGAAGCCCGCGAGCCTCCACCTCCTCCCGCAGCCGCTCGACGTCGCCGCTCCGCACGCCACCACGCGCCACCACCGTCACCGCGACCTCGCCCGGCCCCGTGCGCTCGAGCTCCACACGGCTCGCGAAGGCCTGCCCCAGGGAGAGCGCGAGTGCGGGACGCTGAGACCGTACGAAGACCTCGATCCGGTCCACGAGCGCGAGCAGCGCCTCTGCGGTGAGAGCTCGCTGGGCCTCTGCAGAGGGCTCGCCCGGCGAAGCGGATGCGCCCGTCACGACGCCGTTTCCGACCGGGCACGTGGCAAACGAAGACTGCCCTTCTCTCTCCTCCCGGATCACACGCGTGGTCTCCATCAGGCGCGTGGCGGGTAGCTCCGGTCGCTCGAGCTCACGCCGCAGCGCCTGACGTAGCAGATCGCGCGCACGCTCCTCACCCCGGACCTCCAGCTGCGCCCCCGCCTCCGCGCGGACGTCCGTCAGCCGCGAGGACTCGGCGTCGTGCCCCCGACGAGCCGCCCTCAACTGCTCGGGGGCTGCGACCTGGCGAGCCGACGCGTCGGCCGCACCAATCCTTCCGGGGCCAGCTGCCCGGACATGTGCTCGTGCCGGTGGCGCAGATTGCGGCAGTCTCGGACCAGGCTTCTCAGGAACAACCCTCGCTGCAGCGGGTACGCGCCGCCCGGGCTCCATGGGGACCCGGCGCAGTGCGTGGACCACCTCCTTGAAGTCCCTGGCTCCCGGTTCGCACCTGGATGGAGATGTGCGGGGCTCCTCTCCCTGAACCTTCATGGCGTCCTCCTCGGGCGGGGTACGCCACGGCCAACGCAACGGCCGTTCCATCCGTCAGCGCCCGGCAACGGTGTGCGCATCCCTAAAGAACCGTCCGCGTCGCAGGACGGGCCCGGGGCGTCCCGGGACGGAGAGCCGGCGAGGAGGGGCTGCGCCGCGCGGCGCGGCATGGGGGCCCGTGGTAGGCAGACAGGCGAACGTGCCCGCCTGCTCGGAAAGCGCGGGACGGGGCGCCTGGCCAGACCTTTTTGCCCCTGACGTCTGTTGCTGGTTTTGTGTACGGTGGCTTGGCCCATGACGATGACGGACACGACCCTTCCGGTCACCATCAAGCAGATCCAGAGCGAGGCGGAGCTCTTCCAGGCTCTCGCCATCCGTGAGGTGGTCTTCATCGAGGAGCAACACGTCCCCGAGGGCATCGAGCGGGACACGGAGGACGCCCGCGCCTACCACGTGCTGGCCTTCCAGGGCGGCCATGCGGTGGGGACGGGCCGTCTGGTGCTCCTGGCCCAGGCGCCGGCGGGCAAGGAGGGCCTCTGGGCTCAGGTGGGCCGGATGGCGGTGCTCAAGGCGCACCGGAAGGCGCACGTCGGCTCACGGCTCCTGCACTCGCTCGAGGAGGAGGCCCGGCGTCGCGGCGTGAACGGCGTCATGCTCCACGCCCAGCTCTACGCGCTCGAGTTCTACCGGAAGCACGGCTACGAGCCGGTGGGGGCCGTCTTCGAGGAGGCCGGCATCCCCCACCTGGAGATGCTCAAGGGGCTCTGAGACCCGAAAGGGGTAGGTGACACCGTCTCAGGCGGAGCGCCGCCGCAGCGTGCTCTCTCCGGACGGCAGCGGGACCACGTCCTCGAGGAACGCCGGAAGCTCGTACGCCCGGCGCCGGCTCTCCGAACGGATGCTCCGCGCCAGCGCGCTGAACCCTTCGAGCAGCGGACGGACGCGGTGGCCCGGTGTCTCCAGGCCCACCGTCTCCAGCACGCACTGCACCATGCGCTCCGTTTCAGGCTCGTAGAGGCCCAGCCCGTTCCGCGCGATGAATCCGGGGTGCGGCGTCTCCGAGCCCGGGATGAAGTGGAAGAGCATCATCGGCCCACACTGGACCTCGAGCAGCTCCTGCATGGAGGCCGGCGCGAGGCTGCCGAGCACCGGGGCATCCGCCATCCCCATCAGGGTCGCCATCTGCTCTCCCGAGACGAACCCGAAGACGGACAGGTTGCGCGCGTCACGGGCCCGCTCGCGCATTCGCGCCGCGAAGTCCGCGTCCTTGCCGCACACCACCACCAGGTTGAGCCGCTCCTGCAGCTCTGCCCGTGCGAGGAGCGCCTCGATGACCGGGGCCGTCTTCAACGTCCACGCGGAGCCGCCGAGGAACACGACGGTGGGGCGCTCCGGCGCGAGCGGCGCAAGCTCCGGCATGCGGCGCCTGGCCTCCTCGCGAAGGGCCACCCGCTCGGCGCGCAGGTCCGCAGCCGCGCTCATTCGGCGGCCCACCTGCGCGAACGGCTCACGCGTGAGGAACCCGGAGAGGTGGATGCGCTCGGGAGCACAGGCCTTGACCTCCATCAGGTCCAGCTGCGTCTCGTCGGACATGACGATGACGTGGTCCCCTTGCAGCGAGCGCGCGTGCGGGAAGAAGGCGCGCGTGGTGGGGCCGTAGTCCGGGATGGCGGCCACCAGTGGCGCCTCGAGTCCCAGCTCCGCCTTGGCCCGTGCCATCTGCATGGAGAGCAGGAAGTGGGTACAGATGATGAGGTCCGGCCGGGCAGAGGAGAGCATCTCCTTCGCCTCTGCCAGCAGCTGGGGGGACGAGCGCGTGGAGAGCCATGCACCTGGGCGCAGGTCCCCGGCCGAGTAGATCCAGCCCTGGAGCGGAGCGAAGTACTTCACGCAAAACGCGTAGAAGCCGCTGATGGCGCTGTCGCGCGACTCGAGAGGGTGGAGGGAGAAGCGCTCGGACGCGGGGTCTGCCTCGCGGAGGACCCGCGCGAAGGACTCCATGAGGGCGGTGTGTCCGCCCCCCACGTTCATCGTCGCTAGCAAGACACGGCGCGCCATTTGATCTCCCACTGAGGCCGGCCCGATAACACCCTAAGGGGCCCTGAAAAAGTCCCGCGACACGCAATGACACCGACGCGAGGCCCTCGGGCTGCTCATCCGGCCCATCATGTCCGCTTGCCTGCTCACCTGCCGGTCGGAAGGAACGGGAGAGAATCAGCGGCGCGGCGGGCGAGGGGCGGGGGGCTGGGCATGGCGCGGGTCCTCCGGCCAGGCGTGTCGCGGGTACCGCCGCGACAGCTCCTTTCGAAGGGAGGGGTAATGGCGCTCCCAGAAGCCGGCAAGGTCCGTGGTCACCTGGACCGCGCGCATGTTGGGGGCAAGCAGGTGGAGCACGACGGGGACGCGTCCTCCGCCCACCGAGGGCCCCTGCGCCATGCCGAAGAAATCCTGGAGGCGTGACTCGGCCCACGGTGGCTTGCCCGGCTCGTAGTGGACCTTCACCTGCCGCCCACCGGGCAGGGTGAGCCGGTCGGGGACCTGCGTTGCGAGGAGGCGGGCCTGCTCGGCGGTGAGACGGGCCTTGAGAGCCTCCAGCACGTCCGCGCCTTCGAGGTCCGCGAAGCTGCGCGCTCCCTCGCTCAGGGACTCGAGGACGCTGCGGAAGAGTGCCTCGTCCACCCTCGGGAACCCTGCCTCGGGGAACGCCCCGGCCAGGAGCTCGACCCGCGTCCTCCACTGCGCGAGCGCCTCGGGGTCCACGAAGCGCTCGATGCCCGAGGCGAGTGCGGCCTCCGCAAGCACACGTGACGTCGCCGGTGAGGGAGGGGCAGGTGCACGCTTCTCCTCGAGCACCAGGTCCGCATAGGCCATCCGCTGCAGGCGCTCGACGCGACCGGCGGTGGCGTTCCACTCGTGCGTGTCCGTCTCCTGCAGGGCGTCCGGGTTGAGCTCGAGGAGCCACTCCGGCTCCACCTGGCTCGCGAGCCGGACGAGCACGCCGCGACCACCGGGGCGGTCGTCCGCATCCACTGCGACGAGGAGCTCGGGTGCGTGCACGACGCTCGTCTCCGCGAGGACGCCGGGGATGCCACCCATGAGGAGCACCTCCGGTGCATTGGGCTTGCGGCGGCGGGCCACCCGGTCAGGAAAACCGGCCAGCACGCACAACATGAGCGCCTGCTCGCGCAGCGTGTGTGTGGCAGGGGAGGGTGCGCGGTTGCGCACGGTGCGCCGAAGCTGACGCTGCACACGCGAGACGGCCTGCGCAGCACCGGGGTCCACTCCGAGCGCGTTCAGGCGGCCTGGCTGGAAGTCGGCGCGCTCTGCCTCGCGGTAGCGCTCGAGCAGGGCGAGCATGTCTGACGGACCGCTCTCCCTCGCGCCGCCGAACCCGCGCCCCTCGCCCCGGTGAAGTGTGGCTCGGGCCTCGCGCCGGATGTCCCGCTCGCCCAGGAGCGCTGCAACCACGGCACCGTCGTCGGCCACCCCACGCGCCTCCGCCTCCACCAGCATGCGGGCCTGGCGGGGGTGGAGCGGGAAGCGGAGGAGCCGGCGGCCGACCTCCGTGATGCGCCCTCCCGTGTCCACCGCACCCAGCGAATGGAGGAGCGTCTCCGCGGCCTCGAGCGCCGGCGCAGGGGGGGCCTCGAAGAACGGAAAGGACGCGACGTCGGTGACGCCCGTGGCGTGCAGCGCGAGCGCGGGCTCCACCAGGTCCAGGCGGCGAATCTCCGGAGCGTCGTGCTCGGGCCGCCCATCGAAGTCGTGGCGCGTGTAGAGCCGGAGACAGTGGCCCGCGCGGGTGCGGCCTGCGCGGCCCATGCGCTGCACCGCGGACGCGCGGCTCACGCGGGCCACCTTCAACGAGGGCAGGCCGGACCAGGGCGAGTGGGCCGCGACGCGCGCGAGCCCCGAGTCCACGACCGCCGCGATGCCCTCGATGGTGACCGAGGTCTCCGCGACGTTCGTGGAGAGGATGACCTTGCGCCTGGGAGAAGGACGCACCGCGCGGTCCTGGTCCGCTGGCGGCAGGTCACCGTGCAATGGGAGCACGTCGAAGCCGTGCCGCTCCGCGAACTCCGCGCACGCATCGCGCGCCCTGCGGATCTCGGCGGCGCCGGGGAGGAAGACGAGCACGTCCCCGTCGAGACCCCCCTGGACCAGCCGCTTCAACGCGGAGAGCACTTGCTGCTCCAGCGGGCGCTCGTCCGGCGTGGGCAGGTGCTCCACGGACACCTCGAAGCGGCGGCCCTCGGAGCGGAGCACGGGGCAATCCCCGAGGTACGCCGCCACGGGTTCGGCCTCCAGCGTGGCGGACATGACCACGAGCTTGAGGTCCGGCCGCGCACCGCGCTGGAGGGCACGCAGCTGTGCCAGGGCCATGTCGCTCTGCAGGTGGCGCTCGTGGAACTCGTCGAGCACCACCACACTCACGCCGGGCAGCCTGGGCTCCGAGAGGAGGCGGCGTCCGAGCACACCCTCCGTGACGAACGAGAGGCGCGTCTCCGGCCCGCGCACGTCCTCGAAGCGCACCTGGTAGCCCACCGCGACACCCACGCGCTCACCCCGCTCCTCCGCCACCCGCTGGGCCGCAAGGCGCGTCGCGAGACGTCGGGGCTGCAGCACGACGACCTCGCCCACGCCCGCGAGGCCCGACTCGAGCAGGGCGAGCGGCACCCGGGTCGTCTTGCCCGCACCCGGAGCCGCGACGAGCACCAGTGCCGGGTGCTCGCGCAGCGCGGACACGATGTCCGGCAGGAGCGGGTCGATGGGAAGCGGCGTGCGGGCCATCAGGGCGGTGCAGCGGGCGAGGATCGGGCGTGCAGAGAGGGCTCAGACATCGGAGGCAGCGCGTGCGGAGCGCTTCTTGCGCGGGCGCCGATGCTCGACATCCAGCTCAGGTGCAGCCTCTGGCTCCGCTTCCGCCGCGCCCGGGAGTCCCGCCGCCACGACTTCTCCCTGCGTCGCCACTCCTCCCCTCGAATCCAACGCCCCGTTCTCTCCCCTCTCCCCCTGGGAGAGGGGAGGGGTGAGGGGGCCGTGCACCTCGACTTCGCCCTCCGTCCCCACACCCAGCGCACTCACCCCGAGCGCCTCGGCGAGAGAGACCCCGTCATCCACGATCTCACCTTCGACGGGAACGATCGCCTCCGTCATGACGCTGCCCACGCGCCGCCGGGGCCTGGCTCCGACTCCGGACTCCTCGAACGCACCCTCCACCGGCAGCAGAGCCGCCTCCGCCAGCAACCGCGCCTGACGCATCACTCGGTCGACGCGCGACGCGGTCTCGACCAGCTCCGCCCGGATGGGAGCCGCCTGCTCCTCCGTCATCGAGCTGGGCTCGAAGCACGCCTCCCACCTGCGCACCGCCGCAGGAACCTCGAGCACCGTGGGCAGGAGGAACGCATAGTCCGCCTGCCCGAAGATGCGCTTCGCGTACCCCAGGCGGGAGCGCCGGTCGAACTCTGCGGCATACGCGAGGACCCCCTCGGCGGAGCTCTTGCGGAGGGCCGGGAACTTCTGGTGGGGGAACAGCGCCTCGAGGATGGGCGCGCGGCTGCCTGCGTGGAACGTGATGCCCGCGTGGACCTTCTCGAGGCAGTCCACCCACCTCCCCTGAAGCTCGACTGAGTAGTCCTCACGCACCTCGCCGAGCTCGGGCAGCTCGCGCGCACGCTCGAGGAGGTCCGAAACGCAAGCGCGGGCGGCTAGGAGCAGCGCCAGCGCCTCGGACAGCCACACCTTCTCGCGCTCGAGGCCGCTCCTGGAGACCTGGGTCACCTCGGCCTGGGCGAG
>JAKEEX010000246.1 GCA_022616315.1 Myxococcaceae bacterium | reverse complement strand
TTCGGCCAAGTGAGCAAGCGCCTTCGTGAGGGGCGCGCGCTCCGGCATCACGATGGTGGCCGGGACGCCCAGCAGCTTCGCCGCCAGCGCCACGCCCTGCGCGTGGTTGCCCGCGGAGTGCGCGATGACGCCCCGCGCGCGCTCGGCGTCCGACAGGTGCTTCAGCTTGTTGTAGGCCCCGCGCAGCTTGAAGGAGCCGCTGCGCTGCGTGCACTCGGCCTTGAGGAAGACGTTCGCGCCGAGCTCCTGCGAGATGCGCTCGTCGGGCAGGACGGGGGTGTTGATGACGATGCGCTGGAGGGTGCGACGCGCGGCCTGGATATCAGCCAGGGTGATGCTCATGTGGGGGAGTGCTCCGGAGCTGTGCCGGACTCTCCCATAGCGCATTGGCCCACCGCGCGCCGCCCGGGTGAGCGCCTCTGTCGGCTGCGCTTCGACGGAGCGGCGCGTCAGCGCCTAGGGCGTCACGGCTGGTCGGCCGCAGTGGCTGCGGGCGTGAGGACGAGCGACCCGAGGAATGCGTCCGCCTCCGGCGCCCCGATGGCGGAGTTGTAGAGCACGAGCAGCGTGTAGACGCGGTTGCCCACCAGGTAGTTGCGCACCTTCGCCTCACCCGAATCCGAGGCCACCCTGAAGGCCTTCCCGGCGTGCTCGCCGAGCGCGATGGCCTGCTCCTCCATCAGCGTCCCCTTCAGCTGCGTGACGAGCCCCGTCTTGCCCTCCTCGAGGAACGTCTCGGGCTTCGTGGTCCTCATCAGCGCCTTCGGGTAGTCCGCGACGCTCACTGAGTAGAGGACGCCGTCCACGTTCGTCGACCAGGCCGCCGTCGCCACCTCACCCGCCGGCAGCTTCACCGTGTTCCGCTGCGTCTGGGGGTTGGGCGGCATCTTCACCGTGAAGCCCGCCCCGGTCTCCAGCAGCTGGTGCAGCGAAGCCTGCGCCGGCGCGGCTCCGGGGGGCGGGGTGTTCGGCTCCTCGGTGATGGTCATCGAGGCCTGGATGGGTGCCGCGGGCGTCGTCGCGCAGGCGGGCACGAGGGCGAGGGCGATCAGCAAGGTCAGCGGGCGGGCAGGGTGGCGCATGGTTTTCCCCAGCGAGTCAGAGGTCTCACCCAGTGTCTGACGCGACGCGTCTGCCCGCAAATGGGACGACCGGGCGGTGTCACCCGCGGGGCTCCCATGCGCGCACGGAGGCCGCGCGAGCGGGCGCGTCTGCAACAAGGGCACCCCATTCCACGGCGCGGGTGGCGGCCGTGTGCTACGGGAGCGCCTCCCAACGAGAGGACCGCACACCGTGAGCACCTTCGCGTATCAGGACATGCTGCCGCTGGGAGAGGACACCACCCCCTACCGGCTTCTGACGAAGGACTTCGTCTCCACGTTCGAGGCCGCCGGCAGGACCTTCCTGAAGGTGGAGCCCGAGGCGCTCACTCTGCTCACGCGCGAGGCGATGCGCGACATCGCCCACCTCCTGCGCCCCGGCCACCTGCAGCAGCTCGCGGACATCCTGAAGGACCCCGAGGCGACGTCCAACGACCGCTTCGTGGCGGTCGAGCTGCTCAAGAACGCCAACATCGCCGCGGGCCGCGTGCTGCCCTCCTGCCAGGACACGGGCACCGCCATCGTCCTGGGCAAGAAGGGCCAGCACGTCTTCACCGGCGCCAGTGACGAGGAGGCCATCGCGCGCGGCGTCCACGAGACGTACACGCAGTCGAACCTGCGCTACTCGCAGCTGGCGCCGCTCGACATGTACCGGGAGGTGAACACCGGCAACAACCTCCCCGCGCAGATCGAGCTCTTCGCCACGGAGGGCAGCGCCTACAAGTTCCTCTTCATGGCCAAGGGCGGCGGCTCGGCCAACAAGAGCTACCTCTTCCAGGAGACGAAGGCGCTCCTCAACCCGGACAGCCTCCTCAAGTTCCTGGAGCAGAAGATTCGCTCGCTCGGCACCGCGGCATGCCCGCCGTACCACCTGGCCATCGTGGTGGGCGGCACCTCGGCGGAGTACGCGCTGAAGGCGGCCAAGCTCGCCTCTGCGCGCTACCTGGACACGCTGCCCACCGAGGGCAACGCGCTCGGCCGCGGCTTCCGCGACGTGGAGCTCGAGGCCAAGGTGCACCAGCTCACGCGGCGCATGGGCATCGGAGCGCAGTTCGGCGGCAAGTACTTCTGCCACGACGTGCGCGTCATCCGTCTGCCCCGCCACGGCGCGAGCTGCCCGGTGGCCATCGCGGTCTCCTGCTCCGCGGACCGCCAGGCGGTGGGCAAGATCACCAAGGACGGCGTCTTCCTCGAGCAGCTGGAGACGGACCCCGCGAAGTACCTGCCGGAGACGACGGACGCACACCTGGGCGGCGAGGTGGTGCGCATCGACCTCAACAGGCCCATGAGCGACATCCGCGCGGAGCTGAGCCGCTACCCGGTGAAGACGCGCCTGTCGCTCAGCGGCCCGCTCATCGTCGCGCGCGACATCGCCCACGCGAAGCTCAAGGAGCGGCTGGACCGCGGCGAGGGCCTGCCGCAGTACCTGAAGGACATGGCCGTGTACTACGCGGGCCCGGCCAAGACGCCGCAGGGCTACGCCTCCGGCAGCTTCGGCCCCACCACCGCGGGTCGCATGGACGGCTACGTGGACCTCTTCCAGGCGAACGGCGGCAGCTTCGTCATGCTCGCCAAGGGCAACCGCTCGAAGGCCGTCACCGAGGCGTGCAAGAAGTACGGCGGCTTCTACCTGGGCAGCATCGGCGGCCCGGCGGCGCGCCTTGCCCAGGACTGCATCAAGAAGGTGGAGGTCCTCGAGTACCCCGAGCTTGGCATGGAGGCGGTGTGGCGCATCGAAGTCGTCGACTTCCCCGCCTTCATCGTCGTGGATGACAAGGGGAACGACTTCTTCGCCGAGCTGAACGTGTCGTCGAAGGATTGACGCGTGGAGCCGGTGCTGGCGCGCTGACGAAGGCCCGCAAGCCCGCTCGCCCGCTGTCAGGACGAGCGAACGAAGCCGAGCATCCTGGCCCCGCTGTCCGCCACCGAGAACACCGCAACGAATCACCGCTGCGCGAGTCGTAATGCGCCGCGCCGCGGCGTCACGCGCCGGACGGACAGCGAGCGGGCTCGGAGGATTCGTTTCGGCCGTGGCATAGCCATGACATGCCCATGCGTATTTGACCCTAATGGTCTACGCGTTCTTCTTCTCGCACTGGGTGCTCTCGGTCTTCTTCCAGAGCCTCTTCCAGCACCGCTACGCCGCGCACCGCATGTACACGATGAGCCCGCGGACCGAGCGCGTGCTCCACTTCCTCACGTACCTGGTGCAGGGCTCGAGCTACCTGAACCCCCGGGCGTACGCCATCCTCCACCGTCAGCACCGCTACGCCGCGCACCGCATGTACACGATGAGCCCGCGGACCGAGC
>JAKEEX010000245.1 GCA_022616315.1 Myxococcaceae bacterium | reverse complement strand
CTCACCGAGGGCGCGGACATCGCGGAGCTGGACCGGGCGCTGGTGGACACGGGCTTCCCCGTGGGCCCCATCACGCTGCTGGACGAGGTGGGCATCGACGTGGCGGCCAAGGTGGGCCCCATCATGGAGGCCGCGTTCGGAGAGCGCCTGAAGGCCCCGGATGCGCTGAAGCAGGTGGTGGCCGACGGGCGCCTGGGCCGCAAGGCGCACAAGGGCTTCTACCGGTACGAGGACGGCAGGAAGAAGGACGTGGACGAGACGGTCTATGCGCTCCTGCCGCACGGCAAGGATCGCAAGCGCCTGGACCGCGCGGAGATGGCCGAGCGCTGCACGCTGCTGATGGTCAACGAGGCCATCCGGTGCCTCGGCGAGGGCGTGCTTCGGAGCGCGCGGGACGGCGACATCGGGGCCATCTTCGGGCTGGGCTTCCCGCCGTTCCTGGGCGGCCCGTTCCGGTACGCGGACAGCCTGGGCCCCGCCAAGCTCCTCAGCCGGCTCGAGCACTACCAGGACAGGCTCGGCCTGCGCTTCGCGCCCGCGCCGCTCCTCACGGAGCTGGCCCGCGCGGGCCGCACCTTCCACGCGGGCTGATCACAGCGAGACGCTGACGTGCTCGCGTTCCTCCCCGGCGTCGGGCTGCGGTGCCTGCGCCCTGACGGGCGCCTCGCACCGCGGCGTCTTCAGCTTGGGGTGGCAGTGGCGCAGCCCGAAGTGGTGGTGGCAGCCGCATGCGTCCGTGCGCTTCTTGGCGCACGAGCTCCCGCTGGTGGCCTGCAGAGGCGGTGACGCGGCCTGCGCCGGAGCAACCACGCCCAACCCCACCATCACCACGGACGCCATCAGGAACCGTCTCATCGCCCACGCCCTCTCGCCCTTCCTCATGGTCCTAAGGTCGCTCCTCCTGCGCCATGGGTGGAGGTGGGCGGGCGAGCCGGCAACCCCCGGCGAAGCGTGGCCCGTTGCGAGCATGCGCTGCCCGACGGTCCTGGACGACGAGGTGGGTATCACGGGCGGGCGGGATGGACGGCGGGGCAGACCGATGCCGAGGACCTCACCCCTCCTCGCCCGGCTCGCGGGGACGGCCCTCGCGCGCGCGGCGGAGCGCCTCGTAGCGCGCCTTCAGCTGCGCCTCGCCGCCGCTCTCCGTGGGCCGGTAGAACGATGCGCCCGCGAGCGCTTCCGGCAGGTAGTCCTCCGGCACCCAGCCGCCCTCGAAGTGATGGGGGTACTGGTACCCGGCGCCGTAGCCCAGCGACTTCATGAGCCGCGTGGGAGCGTTGCGCAGGTGCGCCGGGACGGGGAGGGGGCCGCGCTCCACCGCTGCCTCGCGCGCGCCTGCCCACGCCGTGAGGACGGCGTTCGACTTGGGGGCCAGCGACAGGTACGTCACCGCCTGGGTGAGGGGCAGCGTGCCCTCGGGAAGGCCCATGAGCAACACGGCCTGCTGCGCCGCCACCGCCACCTGCAGCGCCTGCGGGTCCGCGTTGCCCACGTCCTCGCTCGCGAAGATGACCATGCGGCGCACGACGAAGAGGGGGTCCTCCCCGGCCTCGAGCATGCGCGCCATCCAGTAGAGCGCTGCATCTACGTCCGAGCCGCGCATGGACTTGATGAAGGCGGAGACGACGTTGTAGTGCTCCTCGCCGCCCTTGTCGTAGAGGAGCGTCTTCTGCTGCAGGGCCTCCTCCGCCGCGGCCCGGTCCACGTGCGCACCTCCGTACGAGGCCGCCACCTCGAGCGTGGTGAGCGCCCGGCGCGCGTCCCCGGCGGCCCGCTGGGCGATGAGCCTCAGCGCGTCCTCGTCCACGGTGACGCTGCCCCCGAACCCCTCCGGGCTCTGCATCGCGCGGCGCAGGAGGACCAGGAGCTCGTCCTCCTCCAGGCCCCGCAGCGTCACCACGCGGCAGCGGGAGAGGAGGGCGGCGATGACCTCGAAGGAGGGGTTCTCCGTGGTGGCGCCCACGAGCGTCACGGTCCCCTTCTCCACGTGGGGCAGGAGCGCGTCCTGCTGCGTCTTGTTGAAGCGGTGGATCTCGTCGACGAAGAGCAGCGTGCGCTGGCCGTGCAGGCGGAGTCGCTCCTGGGCGCGCGCCACCACCTCGCGCAGCTCCTTCACCCCGGAGAGGACCGCGGACACGGACTCGAAGGCGGCACCCGTGGTGTGGGCGATGACGTTGGCGAGCGTCGTCTTCCCCGTCCCGGGCGGGCCCCAGAGGATGAGGGAGGGAATCCGGTCCGCCTCGATGGCGCGCCGGAGGAAGTGGCCCGGGCCGGTGAGGTGCTCCTGTCCGGCGAAGTCCTCGAGGCGGGTGGGGCGCATGCGCTCGGCGAGGGGAGCGCGGGCCTGCGCCTCCTTCTGGCTCGCGTGGCTGAAGAGGTCGTTCACGGGTTTCCTCTCACGGCGTCAGGTGCAGCGTTCAAGCCCGGTTTGGGACAGAATGGCCAGCCGCTCTCCGTCCCCGAAGCTCTCCCGCGAGGCCACCGTGAAGACCGTTGGACTCATCGTCAAGAGGGGCAAGCCGGAGGCGGTGACGCTCGCGCACCGCATCCGTGACCGCTACCGCCACCTCACGTTCCTCACGGAGCAGGCCACGGCGGCCGAGCTGGGGCTCCCTCCGCTCGGGGCCAACGAGGCGCTCGGCGAGCGGTGCGAGCTCCTGGTGGTGCTCGGAGGGGACGGCACCCTCATCCACGCGGCCCGCTCGCTCCGGGGGCATCCGGTGCCCATCCTCGGCGTCAACCTCGGCCGGCTGGGCTTCCTCACCGAGGTGCCCATCATCGACCTCTTCACCGTCCTGGACGACGTCCTGCAGGGGCGCTTCAGCGTGGAGCCGCGCATGAAGCTCTCGGTGCGGCTCGTGCGCGAGGGGGCGAGGGTGCTGGAGGACGAGGTCCTCAACGACGTGGTCATCAACAAGGGGGCGCTGGCCCGCATCGCGGACCATGAGCTGACCGTGGACGGCGAGCGGGTGGCCACCTACAAGGCGGACGGCGTCATCGTGTCCACGCCCACGGGCTCCACCGCGTACGCGCTGTCGGCCGGGGGGCCCATCGTGCACCCGGCGCTCGACAGCATCCTCGTCTCCCCCATCTGCAGCCACGCCCTCACCCAGCGCTCGCTGGTGCTGCCGCCCCACCGCACGGTGTCCATCCGCCTGGCGAGCGAGGTGGCGGACGTCTACCTCACCATCGACGGGCAGGTGGGCTACCCGCTGCAGAGCGGGGACGTGGTGGAGGTGCAGCGCTCGCACAACCGGGTGCACCTGGTGCGCAACCCGCATGTGGGCTACTTCGGCATCCTGCGCGAGAAGCTGCACTGGGGGCTGTGAGGCCGGCGCCCGGCCTGCCCCCTTAAGGGGCGGCCCTGGAGGCGGAGCGCGAAAGACGCTGGCAGCGGGCAGGAAGCGGCGCGCAGAGGAGTTTCATACGGACCCGCGCCGTGTGTGGTATGCGGCCCCTTTTCGCTCTCTAGCAAGGCCCCGCTTGTCTGCTGACGCCCTCCCCGAGACCGTTTCGCCACCGCAGGACGATGGCCGGTGGCTCCGAAGCCTGAAGGCAGAAGTCCAGCCGACGACCTTCAAGAAGGGCCGCGAGGTGGCCGAGAGCCGCCGCGTCTCCCAGCTCGCCCGTGAGGGGAGCCGGGTGCGCGCCCTGGTGGCCAGCAGCGAGGGTGGGAAGTACGAGGTCGAGCTCGCGCCGAAGGACGGGGGCGGCTTCACCTCCCACTGCACCTGCCCCGCCCACAACCGGTACGACAGCGCCCACTGCAAGCACGTGGTGGCGGTGGCCCTCATCTACCTGGCGCGCCTGCGCCCGCGTCTGGCCGCTGCGCCCGTTCCCCCGGCGCAGCCTCTGGAGGCGGACGTCCCCGAGGCGACGCCCGAGGATGCACCCCCCGTGAGCGCCGTCTCGTTGCCGGCGCTTGCCAAGCTCGAGTCCTGGCTCGGCCTCTCCTCCCTTCCCGACTTCGAGTACCTCTACCGCCTCACCCCGGCCTCCACCGGGAGCGGAGGCCGCCACTGGGTGGTGGACGTGCGCCGCGCGGACGCGCAGGCCAAGGGGCCCGTGAACGTGAAGCGCGCGCTCCAGGCGGGCACCCGCATCTCCCCCACGGACGAGCAGCTCTTCCTCGCGCTCTCCACGCACGAGACGCGCTACGACGCGCGCATCGTCGTCGCGGACGAGGACGTGGCGGACCTGCTCGAGCTCCTGCGCCACCGGCGCGTCATCTACCGGGGCACCGCGCTCCAGTTCGAGGACGCGCCGGCACGGCCGCAGGTGCGGCTCGAGTCGAGGCCGGATGGCGCCGTGGCGCACCTGGAGCTCATCGTGCCGGGGAGCGGCTCGGTGTGGCTCAAGGACGTGGTGCTCCTCGCGGGGCGCCGCACCTGGGCGCTCCACGGACAGCGGGTCCACGTCGTGGAGCCCGGGTTGCCGGCGCGGCTGCTCCGCAAGTGGCTGCTCGAGCCGAGCATGTCGTTCCCCCAGGGGCAGCTGGACCGCGTGCTCACCTTCTTCGCCGCGCACCTGCCGCGCTTCCAGATGGCGCTGCAGGCGGACGACATCCAGGTGGAGGAGGGTGTCGGCCCGCGCTTCGTGCTCACGCTCGAGGGCACGCAGGAGAAGGTGCGCGCGCTGCTCGGGGCGCGCTACGGCCAGACGACGGTGCCGGTGTCACCGGTGGCGGTGCACCTGGGCTACGCGAGCGGCGCGGGCCCCGAGGGACGCAAGCTGTACCGTCGCGACGACGAGGCCGAGCGCGCCGCGGGCAAGTGCCTGCTGGAGCTGGGTCTGCGCTTCGAGCCGACCAGCAACGCCTTCGAGGCCGCGGGGGACGCGGCGCTGGAGTTCTGGGCGAAGGGGCTCGCCTCGCTTCCAGAGGAGTGGGAGCACTTCGGCATCCAGGCTCCGCGCGTGCGCATCCGGCCCAGGGTCCGCCCCCGCATCCGCGTGGGCATGAGCGGCGTCAACTGGTTCGAGCTCGACGCCGCGTTCGTCACGGACGACCAGGCGGTGGACCTGGGCGCGGTGCGCATGTGGCTCTCCTCCGGGAGGCGCTTCGTGCCGCTGAGCGACGGCAGCTTCGCGGAGGCGGACCGCGCGGAGCTGGGACGCGCGGCGGACCTGCTCGAGGAGGCGGGGGCCCTTCCCGGCCGGCGGAAGACGCAGCTTCCGCTCAGCCAGGCCGTGGCGCTCGACCTGCTCACGGACCTGGGCGAGCTCACCGAGGTGGAGACGCGCGCACGCCAGGCGATGAGCGCCCTGCGCACCGGGGGCGGCGTCCCGTCGGTGCCCGCGCCGGAGGGGCTCAACGCCTCGCTCCGCCACTATCAGGAGGACGGGCTCGCCTGGGAGTGGTTCCTCCACCGCCAGGGACTCAGCGGCATCCTCGCGGACGACATGGGCCTCGGGAAGACGCTCCAGGCGCTCGCGCTCCTGCAGAAGTCGCGCAACGAGGAGGGGCAGAAGCCCTCGCTCGTGGTGGCCCCCACGTCCGTGCTGCCCAACTGGGAGCGCGAGGCGGAGCGCTTCACGCCGGGCCTGAAGGTGGTGGTGTGGCACGGCGCGGACCGCAAGGCGTACGCCGAGGAGCTGAAGGCCGCGGACCTGGTCCTCACCTCCTACGCACTGGTGCGCCGCGACCTCACCGCGCTGAGCGAGGTGGGCTTCCGCTACGTCATCCTGGACGAGGCGCAGAACATCAAGAACGCGGACAGCGCCACGGCACAGGCCTGCAAGTCGCTGCCGAGCGACCAGCGGCTGGCGCTCACGGGCACGCCCATGGAGAACCGCCTCAGCGAGCTGTGGAGCATCTTCGACTTCCTCATGCCGGGCTTCCTCGGCAGCGCGGACAGCTTCAACGAGCGCTTCGAGCAGCCCATCCAGGTGGCGGGGGACCTGCAGGTGCGCGAGCGGCTGCGCCGCCGCATCCAGCCCTTCATCCTGCGGCGACTGAAGACCGAGGTGGCCAAGGACCTGCCGCCCAAGACGGAGACGGTGGCCTACTGCGAGATGGAGCCCGGGCAGGCCTCGCTCTACCGCGAGGTGCTCGACGAGAGCCGCCGCAAGGTGTTCGACTCCATCGAGAAGGTGGGGTTCAAGCGCAGCCGCGTCTCCATCCTGGCCGCGCTCATGAAGCTGCGGCAGGTGTGCTGTGACCCGCGCCTGCTCAAGCTGCCCCCCGGCACGCTCCTGCCCGGCAGCGCGAAGCTGGAGCGCTTCACGGGGCTGGTGGACGAGCTCGTGAACGAGGGACACCGCGCGCTGGTGTTCAGCCAGTTCACGGAGATGCTGGAGCTGCTCACCCGGAGCGCGCAGGAGCGGGGCCTGCCCTACCTCTACCTGGACGGTCGCACCAAGGACCGCATGGCCCGGGTGGACGCGTTCAACGCGTCGGAGGGGCCTCCGCTCTTCTTCATCTCGCTCAAGGCGGGGGGCACCGGCCTCAACCTCACGGCGGCGGACTACGTCATCCACTACGACCCCTGGTGGAACCCCGCCGTGGAGGACCAGGCCACGGACCGCACGCACCGCATCGGTCAGACGCGCGCGGTCTTCGCCTACAAGCTCATCACCCGCGGCACGGTGGAGGAGAAGATCCTCGCGCTCCAGCGCCGCAAGAAGGAGCTCGCGGCGGGGGTGCTGGGCGGGGAGACCGACGTGGGCCGCCTCCTCACCGAGAACGATGTCGAGGAGCTGTTCCGGGTGGACTGAGCCGGGCATCCACCGCTGGACGCCCGTGCAGTGTCAGAGCATACTGGCATCCTGTTCAGTGTCGCGTTCCCCGAGCCGGGGACGACCTGGAGGGGCAGCATGCTTTTGGCACTGCGCATCACCAACATCGCGGTCATCGAGGAGTCCGAGGTCACCTTCGGCCCCGGGCTGACGGTGCTCACGGGGGAGACGGGGGCGGGCAAGTCCATCCTGGTGGATGCACTCGGCCTGATGCTGGGGGGAAGGGCGGACCCGGAGGTGGTGCGGGCAGGGTGCGAGGAGGCCTCGGTGGAGGGGCTCTTCACCCGCTCGCCCGTGCTGGCCGCCCGGCTCGAGGAGCTGGGGCTGCCGGACCTCGGGGACGAGGTGATGGTGCGCCGCGTGGTCGGCCGCTCCGGTCGGGGCAAGGTCTACGTCAACGGCGCGCTCGTCACGGTGGGGGTGCTGGCGCGCCTGATGCGCGGCGTGGTGGACATCGCGGGCCAGCACGAGCACGTCAGCCTCTTCGATGCGTCCCTCCACCTCGCGCTGCTGGATAGGCTTGCGGGGCTGGATAGGCTTGCGGGCCTGGACAGGCTCGCGGGGCTGGACGGGCAGGGCGAGCTGTCGGAGCCGCTCCCGGCCTACCGCGCGGAGTGGTCCGCCCTGCGCGAGGTGGTGGCGAAGCAGGAGGCGCTCGGAGGAGACGAGCACAAGGTGCGCGAGCGCGCGGAGTTCCTGCGCTTCCAGCTGGAGGAGCTCACTCGCGCCTCGCTCGTGGCGGGCGAGGACTCGCGCCTGGAGGAGGAGCGCCGGCGCTTGATGGGGGCGGAGAAGCTCCGGCGGGCGGGGAACGAGGCCGTGGGCCTCGTCTCCTCCGAAGAGGACGGTGCGCTCGGACGCGTGGGCCGTGCGCTCGCGGTGGTGACGGAGGCGTCACGTCTCGACGCGCGGCTGGAGCCCGTGGTCCGCGCTCTCGGGGCCGCGAGCGCGGAGCTGGAGGAGGCCGCGCGCGTGCTCGAGCGATACGTGGAGGCCATCCAGGCAGACCCCGAGCGCCTGGCGGAGGTGGACGAGCGGCTGGACACCCTGAAGCGCCTGTGCCGCAAGCATGGCACGGCGCTCGAAGGGCTCCTCGTCAAGCGCGGGCAGCTGGAGGAGGAGCTCTCGCAGCTGGACAACCGGCAGGAGCTGCTCGCGGCGCTGGAGACCGAGCGCACGCAGGTGGAGGGGCGTGCGCGTGCGTGCGCCGAGCGGCTCTCGCAGGCCCGCGCGGAGGCCGCGGAGCACCTCGCGTCCAGGGTCCGCGAGGGCCTCGCGCAGCTTGCGCTCCCACACGCCGCCTTCGAGGCGCGCGTGGTGCAGGGGGAGGTGCTGCGCGTGGAGGGCCTGGACGCGGTGGAGTTCCTCTTCAGCGCCAACCCCGGCGAGCCCGCGCGGCCCCTCGCCCGTGTCGCGAGCGGCGGTGAGGCCTCGCGCCTTCTCCTGGGGCTGAAGGCGGCGCTGGCGGACTCGGACGACTGTGGCAGCTACGTGCTGGACGAGGCGGACGCGGGTGTGAGCGGCGCCGTGGCGGACGTCGTGGGGCGGATGATCAAGGACGTGAGTGCTCACCGCCAGGTGCTGTGCATCACGCACCTGCCCCAGGTGGCGGCGTACGCGGATGCACACCTGCTCATCCGCAAGCAGGTGCGTGGAGAGCGCACCCGCTCGGAGGTGGTGCCACTCGCGGCCGGTGAGGACCGCACCGAGGAGCTCGCGCGCATGCTCTCCGGCGTGGAGGTGACCCGGGAGGCGCTCGGTGCCGCGGAGGCCCTGGTGCGCTCGGCGCAGGCCCGGGGCTCACAGAAGCCAGGGCCCGTGCGCAGCACCCGCCCCGAGGAGTCCCCTCACGCTCGGCGCGCCCGCCGCTCCGCCTGACTCAAAGGCACTCGCAAGGAAGGACAGGCCCCGGAGGGTCCTTCCTTGCCGCCGCAAGGGGGCTGCTCTAGGCTCCCGGCCCGTGTCCAGACCCGCGGGGCAGCCCATTCAGCCCAAGTGGAAGGTGATTTCGGCCGGCCTCACGGACGTCGGTCGCAAGCGCAGCCACAACGAGGACAGCTTCCTCATCGATGAGGAGCTGCACCTGTTCGTCGTTGCGGACGGCATGGGAGGCCATGCCGGTGGCGGGACCGCCTCGCGCATCGCCGTGGAGACCATGGATGTGGAGATGCGCCGCGTCCGGGACACGAAGGAGAACCCCTTCGCCGCGGTGGGCCCGCTCCAGGACTCACCCGTCCCGGAGGCCCTTCGCCAGGCGGTGGAGCGTGCCTGCGGCGCCATCTACAGCGCGGCCCAGGCGGACCCCCGCCTCGCGGGGATGGGAACCACCGTCATCTCCCTCCTGCTCAAGGACGAGAACGCCTTCTTCGCCCACGTGGGTGACAGCCGCGCGTACCTGGTGCGCGGGGACATGATCCAGCAGATCAGCGAGGACCACTCGCTGGTCAACGAGCAGATCAAGGCCGGGATGATCACCCCCGAGGAAGCCAAGCACAGCCGCTACAAGAACATCATCACCCGCTCCGTGGGCTTCGAGGAGCAGGTGCAGGTGGACGTCATGGGGCTGGTGGCGGAGCCGGGGGACACCTTCATTCTCTGCTCGG